>NZ_JATABF010000036.1:0-64530 GCF_036533715.1 Vibrio sp. M260121
ATTGTTCTTGTGCCCAAAGTTTAGCGTCTGAATATGTCATCTTAGTGTTTCAGTGAGGAATAGTAAGTGATCAGATCGCACACACGTTAAAGAGTTCAAAAAAAATCCCCAAGCTACAAGCTTGGGGATTTGTGTATAAGAGACAGGCACATTGGCTCCCTTTGTTATTTTTACTGCGCTGCCTAGTTACCTAGCTAGTGACCTAACTATTTGGGCTACTAGTACTATTTTACTTGGCCTCAGTGTGCCTCTTGTTTTGCTGCCAGCTTTTTACCAATCAACAAGATTGGCGCAAGCGCAAAAATAGACACAATAAACATCACCAACGAATTACTCAGCGCCAATGTCGTTGCTTGCTCCTTCACAACGGCACTAATCTGGCTCATGCCGAGCGCCGGATTAGGTAAGCGACCATGAGTTAGAATCGCGCCGCTCAACGCCTGCTCGTAAGCTGCGAATACGTGATTAGAACCATCCAGAGTACGACCGATTTCGCCCGATGCTTGTGCGCTGTGGCTTTGAATCACACGAGAGAAAAACGCTCCGCCAATCACGCCGCCCATGGTTCGGAACAGATAGAAGTTAGCAATGCCTTCTAATCGCTGTCCTACTTGGAAGTACATAAGCACCGCTATCGTCACCGATACATTCAACAAGCCAACACCAAAACCACGCAGCAGCATTGGAATGGGTAGTGACTCTGTACCAACAAAGCTTGGTAATTGGCTGAACTCGTGCACCGACAACAGAATCATCAGCACACCAAAAGGTACCACTGCATCTGCCAACGGGCGGCGGAAGTAATACACCAACACACTCACCAGCATGCCGACCAACATGGCGTAAAACGATGGCAACTGCGCATAGCCTGCATTGAGGCTGTTATAGCGCATCGCCATTTTTAGGAAGTTAGCAAACAGCACCGTACTTGCCATCACGGCAAAGCCTGCAAGAAAGGCGTTGTACATAAACACGTTAGTCTTTAACTTGCCGTGCAATTGCATCGACGCAGTATCCAAATGGCGCGTTTTCACCAACTGATACACCGCCAACAAAATCAGTGCCGCAGCGACAGAAGAAGCCTGTACAAACCAGTCTGAATCCAACCAGTTGTAGTAGCTGCCGCGCATTAGTAGGAACACCACCAAACTCATCGTTAACGCGAGTACGAGGCAAACTGAAGCTGAAGATTTTGGCTTGGCTTCAATCTCAATCGCCTGAGGCTTGTACAGGCCGATCATCACTAGAGCTGAAAAGTACAACCAAGCCGAGACAACGTTCAAAAACGACCAGTCAAACACTTCGACAATCTCAGCCACCAACCACGGATAAGCGCCCATTGGTAACAGTGTTGAGAAGATCAGTGTCAGCGCAATAATCGCAGGCAACCAACGCTGCTCAAAAGAATTGAGTAGATAAAGATTCACCACCACCAATAACATGCTCATGAAAAAGCCGCTTACTAGCCAAGTTAGCGTAAACAACAACGCATGCTGACCTACCCAATAGAGCGCAAGGTTTGTTACTAAACCCACCAGCAATGCAGAGTGTAATGGCAATGACGTACCAAACCTACGCACCAAGATTGGGGTAAACATAAATCCCAACACTTGAGTGATCATAAAGCCGATTTTCACTAACTCGACTTCATCTGCGGACAAACCAGATGTGGCTGCCATCTCGTGGGACAACTCGGTAAACATCACCGAATTGATCCCAAAAGCTGCAATGGCGAACAGCGCAAAAATCAGCAATGGTGAACGTGTTTTCATGGCGATTAACCTTGCGTTGCGGTCTCAATCGACACTTCAGCCGACAAGCCAGGGTAGATGCGCTGTTTAAGCTCTTGTGGGATATCCAACTCAATACGCACTGGCACACGCTGCACTACTTTCACAAAATTACCGGTCGCATTTTGCGGTGGCAACAAACTAAACTGCGCGCCTGTTGCAGGGGTAATTGAAGATACACGACCATGCAACGGATGATCAGGGAACATGTCTAACACCACTTCTACATCTTGCCCTTGTGCAACGTTTTCCAATTGAGTCTCTTTGAAGTTTGCCTCTATCCAAACGTAATCCGGCACCATCACGATCAACCCCATACCCGGTTGAACAAACTTACCTACTTGCACTTGTCTGTCTGCCACATAACCATCAAATGGTGCTCGAACGATGGTTCGCTCAAGGGCGATATTTACCAGTCTCAAGTTCGCTTCTGCTTGCTTGCGTTGCGCGGTTAGCTGCATCTTTTCTGTTACTAGCGCATCGAGCTGCTTCTGTTCAGCGGCTAGCGCTAGCTTGGCAGTTTCAAGGTTGCTGCTTGCTTCAATAGAACGCGTTCTTTGCGCTTCAAACTGGTTCTTACTCACCGACTGCTTTTGTAGCAAGCGTGAAAGACGTTTGAACTCCGCCGCTTGATGTTCCGCGTTGGCACTTGCACTGAGAATGCCCTGCTTCGCCTGCTCAATCTTTACCAGCTGCATTTCAGTTTTGGTTTGGTTTGCGGTCAGCGCAGCCTTTGCGACATCTAACGCTGACTTCGCGATTTCTTGGTTGGCAGCGAAATCTTCATCATCAATCGAAAACAAGGGGGCACCTTTGTTTACCCACTGGTTATCTTCGACAAAAAGTTGGCTTACCTGCCCACCGACTTCCGGAGAAATCGCCGTCACATCCGAGTGAACATAAGCGTTATCGGTGGTCACCGTATTCGGTTGGTATAACGCACAACCTGCAGCGACTAACGAACCAATAACAAGCGACAACGCAATGACTTTCTTCTTCATTTTTGAAACCCAACTTAATGATTTTCACAAACTGTACTGTACCGTACAGTTTTAGTAAAGATACATTTGATCATTGATAAGAAGAAAAGATCCATCTCACTGATTTTTAATGATCTTATTTGATGATTACTTTTGAAAGAAAGAGGAGGAATTGGAGGGCTATAGCGAGAAAAACAAAAAAGGCGACACCGAGGTCGCCTTTTGATTATGAAAATATGCTTCGAGATTGAAGCCAGTAAATCACGCTTATTGCTGCGCTACCTTCACTTGTGGTTTCGTTGAGCTTGTGTAATCAAAGTCAAACGCAATGCCATCTTTGGTTACATCCAAAGACATACCACCGATAAGCTCACCTTGCAGGCTCATCTTCACGTCTTCCGGTACTGGCTCGCCAGACACTTCTGACGCTGCTTCAATTACTTCCAGCACGCGGTCTGAGTCCATAGTGAAGCTCAATAGACCATTGGCCGTTAGCGGCTGAGCCATGACTTTCTCACTTGCTGCCGCTGCTGCCTCACCACTGTAAAGCGTTAAGTGGCTGCCGTTTAGACGAGCAAATACATCCATTGGTTTACCTGCGTATGGTTCAAGCAGACCACCGATGTTCACTGGTTGGTTATCCGGTTGGATTTGAATCTGTGCCAACTCTGGCATGAACATTTGTGCCGTTTGCAGCAGCATGTTTGGATCGTCCGCTGAGATAGAGAAGATCGCATCCAGCTGACCTAGCTCAGGTCCGTATTGGCCATTCATGTTCACATCAAGGCCGAACATTTCCATGCTCAAACCTTTCAGGCCATTTGCCATAGCCGCACCCATGCTGATCGCCGGAGCTGGGTTTTGGCCACGCATTTCATTTTGCGCTTGTGCCAGAAGCGAACATTGGTATTCAGGCGTGGCTAAATCTGTCCAGATCTTACCAATCGCAGGCGCCAGAGTAGCAATGTCTAGGCCTAACGCCACGCTAAACATGCTCTGCTCACCGTTAGATTCTGCCAATACGCCACGCATAGATTGCAGCGCCTCAAGGATCACTTTGTTTTTCGATTCAACAACAAAGCTACCATTTAGGCGAGCTTTGTCATCGCCAGAGCTGTACTCTCCAAACGCCACCATCTGCGGCCAGTTGTTTGCTATTTGAGTAAACTCGGTATGACACGCTGGAGAACGCAGCTGCTCTAAGGTTGGGTCAGAATCGACATTCTTAAGTTGGCGCGCCATTCGGTTGCCATCAAGTGTCGTTAGACCTTTAATTATCTCACGAATGTCGAAAATACCGAATGAGTTGTTGCTCGCACCGTATTTAGTTTGCACCGCTTCAAGACGGCCAGAATCGACAATGCTGCTCTTCGGAGATTCAAGACCAAAAGCCAGTTTAAGTGGGTTCTCAACACCAAGTTCAGGAATGTCGAAAGTCACGGTCAGCACGTTGTTAACTACTGCCACTGCCAGACCAATACCCAATTGTGGGTCTTGCGAATCCGTTAGCTCGTAGCGGCGGAACTCAACCGTATCTAGCTTCACAAGCTCATGCTGGATGCCAGCAAGTTGCTCTTGTTCATCCAAGGTTTTCCATAGTGCCGCAGGGTTCTCTAGCTGTACCTTGTAAACAGGAACAAGGCCTAGGGTGTACATAATTGGGCTCACCATATCGCCCGTTCCTAAGAAGGCTTTCAAGCTCTCAGGAGAAGACGCCGCAGCCATGTACGCATCCAAGAAGTTAACCGCAAACTCTAAACCAGGAGTCAGATCTTCTTCTGCGAACAGTTCTCCCATTGGTGGCTGCTGTGACGTGCCGAATGCGTTCATGTATTCGTAGTGATTAAAAGGTTCCGTTTGGTAGGTAATCAACAAGGTATCCGCTGGAACTTGGGAAAGTAGCGAGGTTGAAGATTCACCTTGGGCAAGGTTATTTTGGTACACATACGCGGCACCGCCTGCTGCTGCGACCACTGCAGTAGCTAATAATAGTTTTTTCACGACCAACTCCGTTGTCTTAGTTTTATTTCCTCAAACCAACAGATTGGTTTGAGTGAGCATTAAGCCCCGAATAAATGCTTGGGAAGGATGACAATTTTCGGCATTTATTCATCTGCAATGCCATGATAAACGGCCTAACAGAGTTATCAATTTGCTGAATGCCAGTTTCTTAAGATATCCAACATTTATAAGATGAACCGTGAAGTGGGTTAAATTGCGCGACCACACTATTAGCAAGTCACTCAATAAAATTTCATAAATGCTATACCCTATCGGCCAAAATCCACGCAATATTAAATCCAATTACCGATTTTTCTCTATTGTCTGAAAACAGCTCACGACCTGACATTCTCGTCGATTTCTCCTCTAGAAGACGGTCGTACTTTTACTTAAAGTCAGAGCTATCAATAACGAATGTTGAACATCTATCGCGCCATTAATCACCATGAAAGATCAGCTGACTATCTCTATTTCCAACATCAATGGCTCTAAGCATTGGTACTTCAGCAAAGCCATGCAACGCAACTTTAAAACGGGCTTGGTGGCATTTATTTTGGGATTAACCGCAACCGCTATCTTGATCAATCATCTTTATTCTCAGGTCGATGACGCCGTACTTGAGCAAGCAAAGTTAACCGAGCAATCGCGCAGTATGGGTCAGGAGTTAAGTGAGCTAAAGGCTTTGAAATCAGAGCTTGAGAATGATCTCTCGGAGCGAGAAGAACGCGTTCAATTGGTCTCGGAGCGTTTGGGCGAATTGGAGAAAGTACTCGGTGTCGCCAACGAATCCAACACTGAAAGTCTAGATGCGCGCTTTGATACCGCCGCGATCACGTCCAATGTCAGAATGGCGATGCTAAACCAGATCCCTAGCGGCTCTCCAGTAGGTAAAGCACGCCTTTCATCGGGGTTTGGCAAGCGTATTCATCCTGTCACCAAGCAGGCCAAGTTGCACCGAGGACTCGACTTTGCAGTTAACACTGGCACCAAAGTATATGCCTCTGCCGACGGCGTTGTAGAAGCGGCCCGTAGAAGTAACAAAGGTTACGGTAACTTGTTGCGTTTACAGCATTCATTTGGTTTTTCGAGCGCTTATGCCCACTTAAAAGAGTTCAAGGTTAAAGCGGGTGAGTTTGTTAAAAAAGGACAGCTCATCGCCATTTCAGGCAATACCGGGCTCTCTTCCGGTCCCCACCTTCATTACGAGGTGAGATTTATTGGACGAGCCGTAAACCCAAGACCATTCGTGGATTGGAACCTCAATAATTTTGAAGACATCTTTACCAAGGAGCGAAGAATACGATGGGAATCTTTAATCAAAACCGTGGAACAACGAGTGGCTCATCAGCTTCAACTCTCATCGCCAAAGGCTGTTCTGTTAGCGGAGAACTCAAAGTAGAAAGTGACATACAGGTTGATGGCATCATCGAAGGCCAGTTGCATGTCGAAGGCACATTGGTCGTCGCAGAAAGCGGCCGTGTTAAAGGCGACATCTACGCTAAACAACTGATCATCAATGGTTTACTGGATGGAAACTGCCATGCAGAACACATTCAAGTGCTAGCAAAAGGGCGAGTCAGTGGCAAAATTTGGAGCAACAATCTGAGTATTGAGCCGGGTGGTAAGTTCTTCGGAGAAGCCGCAGAACTGCCAGAAAAAGAAGTCGTGACGCTAAAAGATAAGTCTACTGAAGCGAGAGAGACAACAGCAAAAACGGACAAGTCATCAGATCGTAAAACTGCATAAATAAAAGTGCTAAATATAGACGAGAAAAAGGGCACGGAATGTGCCCTTTTGAGTGGTTGCTATGCTTGCGCTAGACCAAATTAGAATTCGTAGAACAGGCGAACACGAGCGCCGAAATCGTCTTCTTCTTTGAACGCTTCACTTGACGAAGTTGCATCAAGATTATTGGTAACGGTTGTGTAGTAAGAGCCCAGTAACACTGAGAAGTTCTCTACCTCTAGTACGTCCGTAAACTCGTAAGAAGCGTAAAGGGTAGATACCTTCACATCACCTTCTGCCCAGCCTTGAATCTCTTGGTTTTCGTATTCGTTCATCGCGTAAACGTAACCAATACCTAGTCCTTTCCAAAGTGCGTTAACCCCTGTCGAGAAGTTGTTTTCGTCAACCGCATCTAGGTAAGCCACGTTTGCATTCACAGACCAATCACCGCTGGTCCAGTTACCTGTTAAGCCGTAACCGGTACGATCAGAAATGTCGACGCCTTGGTCTGTCACTACAGCATCAGAAACAAGGTTGGTTTCCATTGATGCAGCTAGGCTGAAATCACCCATTTGATATGCAACAACAGGGCGTACTAAGAAGGAGTCTTTGCTGCTTGTAATGGCTTGACCGTGGTATGTTCCGCCATCGGTACCTTCATGGAAAAGATCCGAACGATCACCGATCATGGTGCTCAGTTCCAAGTATAGATTGCCAAAGTTTTGGCTGTACATCAGCTGACCATCAGAGCCACGGCCACGCGCTTCTTTCATTTGATAGGTGTAAGCCGAGCCATCGGTGTAAAGCTCGTTAGACGTATCACCTGAGTACTCTAGGAATACATCCAAACCAACAGGGAACATATCATAAGCTTCAAAACGACCCGCTTTGATTGCCCAGCTGTCTTTTTTACCAAACTCGAAGTATGCATCATCAACATTTACCTCGCCTGTGCTTGAAAACAGAGGCTGTGCTTTTACACCAACGTAGTGACCATTACTGGTGAACTTCTCGCCCGCAAATTCGATCAGTACGCGACCATCTTGGTTGAATTCTTGATCACCAGAATCGTTCGACTCGCGATCTTGATAGTTGAAGTTCAATTCAACGTCACCACCGATAGAAAAGTTACCTTCTTCGTTGTCGACAATGCTGATGCCCGCATTTGCCGATAGTGCTGAGAATACGCCGATAGCGCTCAGAGATAGTTTCAGTGCTTTGTTCATGTTAAACCCTATATGTATTAAATTTTATTGTGTAAAAGTGCTGATTTCAGAGACAGCAAACCCCACCCCTTCTTTTTGAAAAGAAAGGCTTAGAGAAATTGGTTTATTTTTAGAAGTTAGATTTCGAGGCTAGCCCCAAGATCTGGGGCTAGACCAAATTTAGAGTCGCAACTGTATATTGTGACAAGTGGTATCGTTACTCGGCGACCAGCACGACTGCTTCACGCGTCAGCTGAGCCAACTCTTCCCACTTGCCCGATTCGATAAGTTTTTTGTCGACCATCCAAGTACCACCACATGCCAGCACGCGCGGCACGGCTAGGTAGTCTTTAATATTCGAAGGGTTGATGCCCCCAGTCGGCATGATTTCCACATCACCATAAGGAGCCAACAGTGCTTTCACCATATTGACGCCACCAGAGGCTTCTGCCGGGAAGAACTTCAATGTTGTCAGTCCCATTTCTAACGCCGCCTCAACTGCACTTGGGTTATTCACACCAGGTACGATATCAATACCAATCTCTTGGCAAGCCTCAACGGTGTTTGGGTTAAAGCCCGGCGAAACAACAAAGGTCGCGCCCGCCTCTTTGGCTGCGATGGCTTGCTCACGATTAAGCACTGTGCCAGCACCAATCAGCATGTCTGGCTGCGCTTCACGCAATAGACGAATAGCTTCAACAGCGGCATCGGAGCGAAACGTAATTTCGGCTGCTGGCAGACCGTTTTCTGCCAACACTTTACCCAGTGGGATGATGTCTTCTGCGCGATCAATGGCGATCACTGGGATCACTTTTAACGCTTTCAATTGAGCTTTTAAATTCGACATGTGGTTTCCTGTATATCTATTTTTTGAACTGAGCAACGGCCGCATTGGTTGCCAATCGTGGAATGATGGCGCCTTTGTATTGAATCACGGTGCCTGCGAGGGTATTCCCATTCATACACGCTTGTTTGATGTTGCCATCAGACAAGTACGTCGCGAGAAAACCACCATTAAATGAATCGCCTGCCGATGTGGTATCGATGACATTTTCTACCGGTGTCGTCGCCACTGAATAAGGCGCGGGTTGATCGGTATCTGCAACTAAACAGCCTTCTGCACCGAGCTTGACCACCACATTCTTCACCCCTTGGGCTTGTAAACGCTTGATCGTGCCGTAAGCCGTCACATCTCCCCAAATAAGCTGCTCATCATCAAAAGTCACGAGCGCCATATCCGTGGTTTGATACATGGCTTGATAACATGCTTGCACGGTCTGCAATTTATCTTGCGGCCAAAGGGCTGGGCGGAAGTTACTATCAAAAGCAATCTCAACGCCGGATTCTCGTAAGCGACTCAAAAGCTCAACCAGTTGGATACGATCTTGCTCAGGCAAAATAGCTAGGCTAATGCCGCTAACAAACACCATATCAACCTGCTTGAGTGACTCCGCCACACGTTCAAACTGAGCGTGTTGGAGCAAGTAACGTGCAGCCGATTGATTGCGCCAATAGAGGAAAGTGCGTTCGCCTTGGTCATCTAACTGGATCAGATACAAACCCGGTGTGCGCGTTTCGTCTGTCAAAACGAAATCCGTACCAACACCTTCTTGCTGCCAGCGTGCGACCATGCCATTGCTCAGTGGGTCTGTACCCATGGCAGTCACGTATTGCACCTCCACTCGTTGTGATGCACCTAAGGCTTGGCAAGAACGACTGAGGTAAACCGCAGCGTTGAGAGTGTCACCACCAAACGTCTGTTGCATGTCACCAAACGGCTTGCCGTTCAGCTCGATCATGCATTCCCCAAGTATTGCGATTGTCTTCATAACGGTTTCTTAAGCATGCTGAGTAGACCTGTCGAAGTGAGACAAGACAGGCCTACATAGAGAGAAGAAAGGATTACTTGTTATCGATGCGTACGAACATCATGGTCATTGCGAACGACAGTGCAAACACACCAATCACGCCTAATACCGCTTGAATAAAGTTCTGAGTACCACTTGCCAAGTAAGCTGGCAGACTGAATACCGAAGAAAGGATGTAGCTTGTTAAGTGGGTATCGATAGTCACTGAAATCGCGCCAACGATACCTGTTGCTAAGCTCGCCATGAATAGTGCTTTGGTGTACTTAGTCAGTACGCCGAATAGCGCTGGCTCTGTGATACCAAGAATAGCGGTGACACCTGAGCTCACTGTCACTGAAGACTGCTCTTTACTTGCGTATTTGCGCTGCTTGTACCAAATCGCCATCGTCGCACCTGCAATACCTAGGTTACCCAGACACATAATCGGCATCAGCAAATCTTTTCCGTACAGCGCGAAGTTATTCAAGCTGATTGGTGTCATGCTGTGGTGAATACCAAATACGATGGTGATTGGACGAGTCAAACCAAACACGAAGCCCGTCAGTGTTGGAGAGACCTCTAATAGTGAGCTCACTACCCAACCTGCACCGTTACTTAGCCACATCCCCGCTGGGGCTACAACAGATAGCACAACCGTTGACGTCACTGTGAAAGCAAGTAGCGGCGTGAATACTGGTTTGGCAGAAGCAGGAACTAACTTATCTACCATAGGGGTGATTTTGGACAGTACCCAAACCGCTAGAATCGCAGGCACGATCGCGCCACCGTAGTTAAGCAGCTCAATTGGAATCACACCAAATACGTTCAGCTCTGGGGTGTTTCCTGCTTCAGAAAGAATGGTTGCTTTTTCCAATAACTTAGGCGACATCATCGCCGCAGCCACTGCTAACGCAATGTATTCGTTCACTTTAAACACTTTCGCCGCAGAGAAAGAGACCAGCATAGGTAAGAAGAAGAACACCGCGAGAGAAATCGAACGGAAGAAGAAAACGGTATCTGAGCTTTCTGAAATCACGTTGGTCGCAATTAAGCCCGATAGCAGCCCCATCAACATGCCCGAACCCGCAATCGCAGGTACAACAGGACCAAAGATGCCCGCCACCACACGCATTGCGTTTTGGAATAGCTTGCCTTTCTCTTGCTCGATTTCTGCATCTTCTGGTGCAGCACTAGCGCCAGACAGCGCTAAGTACCATTTTTCAACGTCGACACCGATGATCACCTGTGTCTGACCTTGTCCAAGCACCACGCCTTTTACGCCTTGAATTGCTTCAAGTTTTGCTTTGTCGGCTTTCGATTCGTCCACCAGCTTAAAGCGCAAGCGGGTCATGCAGTGGGTAATGTTAGCAATGTTCTCGTTGCCGCCAAGTGCCGCGACCAATTCTTGTAGTTTCATGCTAAAGCTGTCTGCCTTACCTGACGACGCATCGCCAGTTCCCATGTTTGTTTGTGTCAATTGCATCATACTTTCCTATGTGCTTTGTCTGCTCATTCACTGCGCTCATCTTAGCTACTGGAGGTATTTATCCAATCGACAAATTAGTGATTAAACTCACATTAAAACGGCTACAAATTAAATTTTCGACTTTTTTCGCCAATTGGTTCGTTTTTCTTGCCGAATTCAAAACAGGAACGAACCAGTTAAATTTAAGCATAATTTACCGCTTGTAATTTGTATTTTTTCACGCTTATATAAAATAAATCCTGTTAACTAGAGATAGTTTGAAGTGAACAAAAATACCATATCAAATATTGAGTGCGTGATTACCAAGCCAGACAGACATAATCTGATCACTGTTATTGTAGAAACAGAATCTGGTGTAACAGGCTACGGTTGTGCGACATTCCAACAACGACCATTGGCAGTAAAAACCATGGTTGATGAATATCTTAAGCCATTATTAATTGGTAAAGATGCAAATAATATTGAAGATCTATGGCAAATGATGATGGTCAATGCATATTGGCGCAATGGCCCAGTGATCAACAATGCTATTTCTGGTGTTGATATGGCACTTTGGGATATTAAGGCAAAAATAGCCAACATGCCGCTTCATCAATTATTTGGTGGTAAGTCTCGTGATGCTATTAAAGTATATACGCATGCCACTAGCGATACGATGGAAGGCTTGTATGAACAAGTCGATAAATACTTAGAACAAGGTTATCAACATATTCGCTGTCAGTTGGGTTTCTATGGCGGTGTGCCAGAAAATATTCAAACGGCACAAAACCCAACCCAAGGCTCTTACTACGACCAAGACCAATATATTGAAAACACGGTAGAAATGTTCAAAAACCTACGTGAGAAATATGGTAAGCAATTCCATATTCTTCATGATGTACACGAGCGTTTGTTCCCGAACCAAGCAATTCAATTCGCGAAGCAAGTCGAGCAGTATAACCCCTTCTTTATTGAAGATATTTTGCCGCCAAGTCAGACAGAATGGTTGGATAATATTCGCAACCAATCGAGCGTGTCTCTGGCTTTAGGTGAGCTGTTTAACAACCCTGAAGAGTGGAAAGCGTTGATCATCAATCGCCGTGTCGACTTCATCCGTTGCCACGTGTCGCAAATCGGTGGTATCACACCAGCACTGAAACTCGGTCACTTCTGTGAGTGCTTTGGCGTTCGTATTGCTTGGCACTGCCCACCAGATATGACGCCGATTGGCGCCGCAGTGAATACTCACTTAAATGTGCATCTGCACAACGCCGCGATTCAAGAACACGTGGAGTACAAAGCCAATACACAGCACGTCTTCCCGAACGCAGCAGAGCCAATCAACGGTTACCTATACGCATCTGAAATTGCAGGTATCGGTGTGGAGATGGATCGCGAAGCGGCACAAGACTTCCCTGTTGAATACCGCCCACACGAATGGACGCAAAGCCGCTTGCCAGACGGCAGTATTCACACACCTTAAAGCCTCGTTTGTCCTAGCGACGGCGTTAAATGCAGACCTAAAAAAACGACCGCTACTCGCGGTCGTTTTGATCTCGGTAGTTAAGACTCTCGGGATTAAACTTGGTGTGATAAGTACACTGGTAATTAATATCAATAATATCGCTCACCACGAAGACTTCACCTGTTTTTAAAAATCCTCGATTAGTAATATTCATTGCTGAACTATTACGTTTACAACCCAATAAATCCGCATCTTCTTTAGAAACATTAATTGCTTGATAAGTGGTTAAATAACTGTCGATTTCTAAACCTAAAGACAACACGTGTTTCTGTAGTGAACTCTCAATAATCTCGTCGGTAATTTTAGGAAACATACTTACAGGTAATTTTGTTTCCTCAATCTGTGTCACTTTCCCCTGAATTAATCGCAGACGTTTAATATTCCACAGATATTCATCTTCCTCGATAGAAAACATCTGCATTTCATGCGTAGTCGGCAGACGTTTATTCAGTTTTATTTTCTTGTATGAAATCTCACCAAATTTATTTTCAGTGACCGAATTATAGATGAGTGGCGAACCAATAATTGAGGTATTAACGAAATAACCTGAACCCACTTTGGACTTCACAATACCAATAGCTTCAAGTTTGGACAGCGCCTTTCGTACCGAAAAACGCGAAATATCATACTTTTCTGCCAATTCACGCTCAGATGGCAACTTCACATCGATGACGTTTTGGCAAATTTTACTGATGATATCTTGAACTAATTCTTCGTATTTCTTCATAAGCATTCAATTATTATCGACAATGGGTGATTTATACCATCTTTTACTTATCAATATAATCCAAATACCGAAACTTAGAAGCAAAATAGAGAATACGCGCACCTTATTTTATTTCCGAGTGATTGTTTACTTAGCATTCACTATAAGAGTGAAGATTACTTTGGCTCAAAAACGACAAAAGGGCACATTCCGTGCCCTTGTTTTTTGGGGTGATCAACCGTCGAAGTTACTTGGCTTTTAGCCAGACGACGTCGTATGCGCCCATGACCAGTTCCTCGCCAGTTTTCTCGTCTCCCGTTAGGATGTCTGCGACTTGGCGTGAGCCTAGAACGTCACAAATCGACATTGGGATTCGTTGCTCATGCTCGCTGAAGTTGCACACTGCCAGCAGTTTATCGCCATTGTCATGCTGTCGGCAGTAAGCAAACAGATGTGGACGATAAGTTTCTAGGATCTCGGTTTTCGCCACGCCAAATACTGGGCTTTGACGGCGCAAACTGACCATTTGCAGCAAGTCACTGTGAATACGATGCTGATAGCTGCCTCTGGTTTCTGCTAATGCGATCGCTTCTGCGCTGATTTGAGGACGGTTAACCCAGCGCGCATCTTCGCGTTTAAACTCATCATTCAAGTAGCTGTGATCGTTCAAGATACCTAGCTCATCACCTTGATAAATCAGCGGAATACCACCGATGCTTAAGTTGATGCTGTTAAGCAGACGAATACGCTTCAATGCGTGCTCAATCGCTTGTGAGTCATCTGCTTCTATCGCTTTTTCTAGCCCAGCAAGAGAGGCCAAAGAGCCACATACGCGGCAATCGCCCGTGGTTGGATTTTCTTGGAATGGCACACCCTGAGAGAATGAACCGTCGAATTTGCCAGTGTAGAACTGGTTTAGGAAGCGGCGATGCTCATAGCCATTAATGCCAAGCTGCTCAGCGACTGCATCATCAAACGTCCAACCAATATCGTCGTGACAACGAATGTAGTTCACCCATGAACACTGGTCTGAAATCTCGAAGCTTTTCTTTAATGATGCCGTCAGTAACTTGGTTTCACGTGTTGCCAAACTTTCCCACATCAGCGCCATCATCAGTGGGTTGTAGGACAACTGACACTCTTCTTCGTCGATGTATTGTGCCACTTCGTCTGGGTGCACAATCGCTTCTGATTTGAATAACACAGCAGGCGCTGCAATCTGCAAACAGGTGTTGAAACACTGAATCAGAGTATGTGCCTTCGGCAAGCTTTCACATTGGGTCCATTTCTCTTTCCAGATGAACGCCAGCGCATCAAGACGTAATCCTTCACAACCAATATTGGCAAGGAACAACATCTCATCGGTAATCGCATTGAACACCGCGGGGTTTGAGTAATTGAGATCCCATTGGAAGCTGTTGAAGGTTGTCCAAACGTACTTCTCTACATCTTCTAAGAAAGTGAAGCTGCCACGACGAACAGTTGGGAAGATCTCGCGGCAAGTTTGATTGTACTCATCCACTTCTTGCTTACCCGTGAAGAAGTAATAAAAGTCTTCAAACTCAGGGTTGCCTTTACGCGCTTGCTCCGCCCAGTGGTGTTCATCTGAGGTGTGGTTGAACACGAAGTCCAGCACTAGGCTGATGCCTTCATCACTTAATGCCTCTGCTAACTGCGCCAGATCTTTCTCTGTGCCTAGCTTTGGATCGACCTTGCGGTAATCCGACACGGCATAGCCGCCATCGCTGTCCCCTTCTGGTGCTTTGTAAAGCGGCATCAGATGCAGATAGTTAATCCCCAGAGACTTGAGGTATGGGATCTTCAATTGTAGCTTTTTCAAATCACCCGCAAACAAGTCCACATACACCGCCATACCGAGCATCTTTTCACTGCGGTACCAACTTGGATTACCGAGACGCTTCTCATCCAAGTTCTTCCATTTGCGTTTGCGACCTGCAAAGGCTTTGGCAAGCACAACCACCAGCTTTTGTAGGTGCAAGAAGAAGTCATAACGCTCACCATAAAGCGTGTGCAGTTGCCCAACTAAAGATGGAAAGTGCTGCGCCAGACGTTCAAGAAACACCTTCTCATCTTTCTTGGTTAGCTTTGGCAATTCAACCGAATCAAGAACTTGTTGCAGAGCTTGCTGGGTTTGTCGTTCGTTTAACATGTTTTCTCTCCTGCCAAGCTAGATACTTGAACGTTGCGCAGTGCCAGCGAGCCGCTATCCACATTTAGGGCGACACTTGCTTGCGTTTCTTTGGCGTAAACAAGGTTGGTAAAGCTGTATTGGCCAGCATTGATCAGCAACTCGACTGAGCCTTTGTCGATCAACACTTCGACTTGGAATTCATTCTCAATCGGTAAGGTCACGCGATAGTCGTGTGGGAAGTGTTCATCAATGCGTTCCGAGCCGAACTGACCACGACGTACAGAGCGCACTTCTATGCCTTGCTCGACACAAACAAACTCAAAGTAAGCCGGATTATCTTGGTACACATTCAGGTGCAACGTTTGTGTGTCTTGTAGCGCCACATCAGCGCTGAACTTCATGACTTCTTGCAAGCTGTAGAGGCTAATCGCTTGTTCGTCACTTGGCTCTGGCGTTTGCACATCAAGACTTAACGCCTGATTAAGCTCTCTTACAAAGCGTTGTCCAACGCGTAACCCTGCTTTCCCTTCAAACAGGAAGAGCTCACGAGGCATAGCCATCGAACTGCGAAACTCTTGGGTTGGTAACTCAAGCGAGTACTGATGATTACTCATCCATGTACTGACGATACGGCGACCGTCTTCAGCTGGGATATCAGAGAAAGACTGAGTCGCGTAGTAATCACGACCGAAATCGAGCCAGAATACGGTCTCTGGATGATTGTGATTGATGAAGGTTTCGCCATCAAAGTCACCGATAAAATACTGCGTACCTGCTCCGCCACAGTGAGCCCCTTCACCGATGCCAACCACCAATACCCATCGTGTTTCTTGCCAGCCTTCGATAGGAAGTTCAAACAAGTCTGGGCATTCCCACGGGCCTTTACTGTGCGCACCATGACGGTAGCCAAACTCGCTCACTAAACGCCAATCCAATAGGTTGGTCGAACGGTAAAACTCGATATGCTGACCGCAGGACACCACCATCACCCACGCTTGGCTTTGCTCATGCCAAATCACCTTAGGATCACGGAAATCCGGATTGCCCCGTGCAGTAATGATCGGTGCACCGTTGGCGAACTTCTTCCACGTCATGCCATCTTGGCTATAAGCGAGAGACTGCTGTTGAATTGGATCTTCAACTTTAGTGCCATCAGCCAGTATCACTTTAGGCTGAATGAACGACGTGTAGAACGCCAATAAGCCTGGTTTGTCGGCCTCAAATAAACCTGAGGTGTTATGCCAATCGACAATCGCACTGCCCGAGAAGCACATGCCAGATTCATCCGGATACAGCGCAGGCTCAAGCTCTTGCCAATCTATCAGGTTAGTACTGATTTTGTGTCCCCAGTGCATTGGTCCCCAAACCGTATCGCTTGGGTAATACTGGTAGAACTGGTGATAATGACCATTGAAGAACACCAATCCGTTTGGATCGTTCATCCAACCCGAATCTGGCGTCATGTGAAGGTATGGGCGATATTTTTCTGTCATAGCAAATCTGATCGTTGTAAGTAAAACTTGGTTTGAGCGAACCAGCAGGAAGAAAAAAGGAGTCCCATAGAACTCCCGGACAAAGTCGTTGCTGCCAAAGCGCGTCCAAAACAAGGCTTACTCTAAGTACCCTTCAAATAACTTAACCCTTCGGGACAAGTTAGCGTCCAAAAGGCAAGCAGAATGGGCACTTCATAAGCAAATAGCTTCCTCCTCTCCCCCAGAGGAGAAAGCTATTGGGGTTTAGAAGCTGTAGTTCACACCTAGGATGAACAGCGGGATGTAACCATCGAACGCATCACGCTCTGGGCCGCTTTCTAGGTCAAGTTTCTTGTAGCTTGCCTCACCGAACATGCGCCAGCTCTTAGACAGTGGGTAGTTCGCTGAGATACCGATTTTTGAGTAATCCTCAGTCCATAGGTGTGCGCTGTCTGAATTGCGCTCTTTCTCGAATGAACCAAATTCACCCCATAGAGACGCCGACAGTTTGCCCCAGCTGTACCAGATACCCGGTTTGATGATCCATTCGGTTTCCGTTTCTGCGTAACCGTCTTTTGCGTTCCACTCACCGACTTGGTAGCGGAAGTTTAGCCATGCGCCTGAGTTGTCAGAGATTTTGTAGCCAAAGCCCGGCTCCACTTCCCAGTATGGGAACTCACCTGTACCGCGTTTGTATTCCACGTGGTAAAGCGCGTAGCCGTGCATTTCTAAATTGTTAGTCAGTTGGTAAGAACCGAATACTTTTGCTTCTGGCGTGGTACGTTTATCAATACTTTCACCCGCCAGTTTTACACCCCAACCGATGTGACCTTTGTCGTGACCGTAGCTGCGGTTCACAAAGATCTCTTGAATTGCGTTCACGCCTTTGTCGTATTTCGCGTGTTTTAGGTTGCCGTTGAACAGTTCTTCACGGCCAGAGTAGAAACCGAAGTCCCAACCTGGTAAATCATCGTGGCGGAAGTTACCTTGCAGCAAAGTGTATTTCACTTTACCTTCGTTCACGCCGTCATCGCGGATCACGCGTTCCACTTCCACGTTGGTGCCCAGTGTGCCGTGGAACTTCGCTTCTTCCTGCTTTGGCACGTCCAATGCGGTGAGCAGTTCTGCGGTTGAGTAATCCGCTTTCAGTTGTTCCACTTTTACAGCAAGCTCAGCGTCCTGCGTTTCTTTCTTCTCTTCTTCGGCAAAAGCGTATCCTGAAAGGGTCAAGCTAAAGAGGATGGAAGAAGCCACTACTGTTTTTTTCATGATGTTTACCTTATTATTTCGTCGTTACTGTCTGTCCCGCGCCAACGGGATAGTTTTTTTGATGCCTGCGCCAACAGGCATTAAGGTCACATTCAAAATTCATCCAGAACCCGAATTTTGAATGCAGTAATCCTAAGCCCGCCGCTGTAGCGGGCTTTTTTATTATTTTTAGAATGGTGTCGGCGTACGCCGAATTAGATAGCTTGTTTGACTTGCGGCGGAGGCGTAATCAAATCGTCCAACGTCATACCACGTTGGAACGCGTGCCCCTTGCTATCGAATAAGTGACATTTCTCAGCCGGAATGCGGATGTTCAAACGCTGGCCGATTTCGACATGCACAGTACCTGGCACGCGAACCAATACTTCCTGACCACCGCGTACTAGCGTGGTGTAAAGCAGTGATTCTGTCCCTAGGCGTTCGAAGCCCTCAACAATCACACCCACACCTTCTTCATCAAGGTGGATGTCTTCAGGGCGGATACCAAGCGTCATCAATGCGCCTTGTGTTGCGCCTTTTGCGTTTACGTCCGCTTGGAAGGTGTAGTCACCCACTTCTACCGTTGCTTTTTCATCACAAGCAGAAACCAGTGTCGCAGGCAGAAGGTTCATTTTTGGAGAGCCGATAAAGCCCGCTACGAACAGTGTTTGAGGGAAGTAGTACAGCTCCAGAGGCGAGCCAACTTGCTCTACAACACCTGCGCGAAGTACCACGATTTTGTCGGCTAGCGTCATAGCTTCAACCTGATCGTGGGTTACGTAAATCACGGTAGATTTGAGTTTTTTGTGGTATTCCGCTAACTGCAAACGCATACGAACACGTAAGGATGCGTCTAGGTTAGATAGCGGCTCATCAAGTAGGAACAACTTCGGATTGCGAACGATCGCACGACCAATCGCCACACGCTGACGCTGACCACCCGATAGTTGACTTGGTTTTTGTTTCAGAAGGTTTGTCAGCTCTAGCATTTCCGCTACCTGACGCACTGCTGAATCAATATCGTCTTTGCTTTTCTTCGCCAGTTTTAGGCCAAAAGCGATGTTTTCGTAGACCGTCATGTGCGGGTAAAGCGCATAAGATTGGAACACCATGCCAATCCCACGATCGGTTGGTGAAAGGTTGTTAACCACCTCACCGTCTAAGCACATGTCCCCTGATGAAATCTCTTCCAAACCTGCGACCATACGCAGCATGGTTGACTTACCACAGCCTGATGGCCCAACGAATACCGTGAATTCACCGTCTTCAATGGTCAGGTTGGCATCCTTGATGATGTGCGCACCATCAGGATAAATTTTGTTGATGTTCTTCAGTTCTAAACGTGCCATTGTTCTACCTATAATTCTTTAAGAGTCTGGGCTTTAGGTGATTCGGGGGCAGCACGCCGATATCAACGACTGCCCCACCACACTTCTTATTTTGGATTAACCTAGGATCTCACCCAAGTTAATGCCTTTGGTGTCATCGAAGCGCCATGTTGCGTGACCAACACGGTCGTTAGGACCGATGCCTACGACGCGCATGCCTGCTTCTTTTGCTGCGTCTACACCCGCTTCTGCGTCTTCAACTACGATACACTCGTCAGCGTTTACGCCCACTTGGCCTGCTGCGTGGATGAACACGTCTGGCGCTGGCTTAGAGCGATTAACTGACCAACCATCACCGATAGCATCAAACAGTGGTGTTAAGCCAAGACGGTGCAGGATAGGACGAGCATTCTTACTTGCTGACGCCAGTGCCACTTTGATGCCACGTGCGTTTAGCTCAAGTAGGAATTGCTCAATACCCGGTAGAACGTCTTTCGCAGAAATCGTGTTCAGCAGATCCACGTAGTAATCGTTCTTACGCTTCATTAGCTCAGCAAACTTCTCTTCGCTGATCTCTTTGCCGTTCAAGATGATGTTCAGCGACGCTTGACGAGATACGCCACGTAGCTGCTCATTGATTTCACGGTCGAAGTAGTAACCTTCTTCGTTCGCCATACGTTGCCACGCTTGGTAGTGCAACTCAGCCGTATCCGTGATAACGCCATCTAGGTCGAAAATAAATGCCTTACACATTGAACGTCACCTCTGTTGAATCGATAACACGTGGCTCACCTGCAACTTCGATGTTTAACACTTGGCCGTTGAACTCAGGGCGCTCGATGCGAACTTGCTCTTGGTCAACGGTCACTTCTAGACGCTCACCTTTCCAGTAGATTGGGAAGTTCAGGCTTTCCCATTGCTTAGGAAGGTTAGGGTTGATACGCAGGTTGCCACCTAGCATACGAACACCGCCGAAGCCGTAAACCACACACTGCCACATGCCGCCGATAGACGCCGCGTGAATGCCGTGATCCGAGCTCTTCATGTTCTGACCGATATCGATAGACGCGGCTTGTTGGAACAGGTCGTAAGACAGCTCTGGGTTACCAACATCTGATGCCAATACCGAGTGCGTAGACAGACTTAGCGACGAATCGTGTAGCGTCTTCGGCTCGTAGTAGTTCCAGTTAGCCAGCTTGGTTTCTAGGTCGAACTTATCTTCTTGCTGTAGGAACAGCACCATGATGTCCGCCTGCTTAGAAACCTGCATGTCGTTAACCTGTTCTAGGTTGTAGTCTTGGAAAAGACCACCAACGAATGGCTGCTCTTTGTACTTAGTCAGGTCGATGATTTCTTTCTGTAGGTAAGTGTCATCCTGTGGGATTACCTTATCTTCAGCACGTGGCTTAGGTAGGTAGATGTTGTCTACGCGGTCTAGCCACATTTGACGAGCTTCCACTAGATTTAGCTTGTCAGACAGCTTAGCCAGTAGCTCTGGATTCGACGCTTCTAGATCCTCGTAGTAACGAATCGCTAGTTTGATGTTCTCTACCGCCATGTAGTTAGTGAACGCGTTGTTGTCGATGTGCTCTTTGTACTCATCAGGACCGATTACGTCACAGATACCCCACATGTTGCGGTCTTCTAGCCAATCTAGGCGGCTTGTCCAGAACGTTGCTGTGTCGAACATGATCTCGTAGCCCATGTCGTCCATGAACTTCTGATCGCCAGTGATTTGGTAGTACTGCCACAATGCGTAAGTGATGTCACACGTGATGTGCTGCTCGATAAAGCCAGACCAAATCTTCGTCGACTTACCCGTGATGATGTCTACTGCGCCCCATACTGGCGTTACTTCTTCACCCGTTAGTGCCGATTCCCATGGGAACTGTGCACCAATGTAGCCGTTGTCTTTTGCTTTCTTACGAGCGCCATCTAGCGTCTTAAAGCGGTACTCAAGTAGGCTGCGCGCCACTTCTGGCATGGTGTAGATGAAAAACGGAAGCATGAATACTTCTGTATCCCAGAACGAGTGACCTTTGTAGCCTTCGCCAGATAGACCTTTCGCACCGATACCGAAGCGAGAGTCATGCATTGGCGTGAAAATGTTCAACTGGTATTGAGCAAAACGGATCGCAAGTTGGTCGAAATCACAACCACCGATAGTGATGTTCATGCCTGCCCAACGCTTATCCCACTCTGCTGCGCTCTCTTCTAGAAGTTCATCAAAGCTGCGGTCAGCGTTGTTTTTTAGGTTCGTCAGTGCGTGGTCACGAAGTGCTTGAAGCTCGTAACCTTCCACATCGAACTGCTTATCGCGTGACGTATGAACCACACCGACTTTTTCTGTGCCGAACGTTTCGCCCGCTTTCAGATCGTAGTTGATGTTTACCCATACTTTACGACGGTCCATCGCAAGTGATGGGTCGATTTCTGTCTCTTGGCCATCAACTAGGTAGCGGTGAGACGTTAGGAATACAAAGTCTACTTTGCTCTCTGTTGTGTGCTGTAGAAGCTCGATAAAACGCTTGTCGTAGATACGCTTTTCGCCTTCGTGGAAGTGCTGGGCACCTGAGTTAGAAAGCTGCGCATCCACACCAGAGCGGATCTCGATTTTCGCATCGTTGTTCAGTGCTTTTACTTGAACGTCGAATGCCATTAGGTGAAGGTTTGCTTGCGAGAAGAAGCGACGGAAGCGCATCTCAAAGCTCTTACCTTCGTTGTTTGTCCATGTGAATTCACGGATTAGCTCACCGTTTTTCACGTTTAGGCGACGAGAGTAGTTGCTCACTTCACCTGTTTCTAGGTGGAAACGGCGACCATCGATGAAGATTTCAATCGAGCTCATGTCTGCAGAGTTTGGCAGCTCAGTTACTTCGTCTGCATCAAACTTGTTGTAAGTACCAGCAACGAAAAGGTTGCGAACTTGGCCCACGTATTTTTCTTCCGTTGCACTACGCGCACCCATGTAGCCATTACCTTGGCTCATTACCACTTCACATTTGCCTTGGAAAGCTGAGTCAAACGCCGTCTCTTCAACGATCCAGTTTTTTAGTTCGCCTTGACCAGCGTTGTAGTTCATAAACATCTTAAATATCCCCGAAATTTAACCTTTAACAGCGGAAGAAATGTCGTTACCCACGAAGTAACGTTGGAAAACCATAAATACAATCAGTACTGGGATTGTTGACAGGAAAGCCCCCGCCAAGATCAGGTTCCAGTCACCTGCTACGCCATAGGCGTTACGTAAACTCAATAGACCAACAGGAAGCGTGAACGCGTCAGCTGGGCTGTTAATCACCACAAGCGGCCAGAAGAAGTCGTTCCAAGCGCCTTGGAAACCAAGGATGGTGACCGACAAGATGGCTGGCTTCGCCAGTGGCATAAATACCTTCCAAAGAATCACAGCAGGGCTTGCGCCATCTACAATTGCTGCTTCTTCCAGTTCTTTCGGAATGTTCTCGAAGAACTGTTTCATGATCAGAACCTGACCCGAAGCGACGACCGCGGTGATGACCGCCCATGGTGTATTCAATAAGCCGATATCTTTATAAATTAAGTAGTTAGAGATGAACGTTACTTGGCCCGGAATCATCATGCTGAACAACATGAAAGCGAACACAGCACGCGCACCAGTGAACTTCAATCGAGCTAAGGCATAACCCGCAGTACATGCAAAGAACAGGGTCAGAATCACCTTACCAATCGCAATGAAGAACGAGTTGATGGTCCAGCTCATAAATAAGCTCTTACCTGTATCTAGGCTTACTGATTCGGTGTACACGCGAACGTAAGACTTAAATACATAACCAATCACACCCGGCGCTGCGTTATCCCATGCCGCGACACGGCCACGACGTTCCATCTTGCTTGGCGCTAGCGTGCTATCAATCAGCACTTGGCCGCGCGGCGCTTCTACCGTTAGGGGTAGCGTTGCAATCTCAGGACCTTGCCCTTGATACTTGATGGAAAATGCCCACGTTTGGCTGTGACCTTGCTTAGTCAGTTCACGACGACCACGCTTCTCTACAAACGTCACGTTGTCGTTGGTGTCTACCAGCACTGGCTCGCTGACTTGTGCGTAATCGGCAGCAAAGTCGGTCACGATAGCCGCAGCCATACCTGTACCTGGACGACGGCGTGGCACTTCAATCTCTGGCGTTGCCAGCGCTTTGCCGTCTTCCACCGCGTAAGTCACAGTGAAGTTCACTTCTGCGCCCGGAGCAAAACCACCGAACATTGGTGCATCGTTACCTTCTTTACCGAGTTGGTAAGCGGCACCCCAATTGCTTGGTTGAACCTGTGCAAAGTTGAACTTAAATGGCTGCTCTAGTGGGTCATCTTTCAAACTCGCTAAGAAAGCCACCACGAACGTACCTAGCATGACGGTCGCAACCAGTAGCAACGCACTGTAAACCCACGCCACTTTTGCCCAGCGACGACGCGCTTGGAACTTGGAAATTTCTTCCATTGATGCCATAGGTTTCGCATCATCGTGATTCATGGTTGAAACGGGATTAGTCATCTGCTTTCTCCTTCACACCAAAGATTTTCTGCAGATAAACCACTGCCAACGTGATGAATGCCAATACCAATGCTGCTGCGCTTGCCATGCCGATTTGTGGCGTGCCACCCGGTGGGAAGGCGTTGTGGTAAACGTAGTAAGCCAGCGTAATACGTGATTCCAACGGAGCTGCCGAGCCAAGTAGTGCTACTTGGTCAAACATTTGTAGCGTACCGATAATCGAGAAAGTCACGACCACGAATGTCACCGGTGCTAACTGAGGAATCGTAATGTTCCAGTGTTGCTGCCACTTGTTCGCACCATCAATGTGCGCCGCTTCGTAAAGCTCACCCGGAATGCCTTGCAAGCCTGCTAGGAACAGCAACATGAAGGTCGGGATAGTGGTGTAAATGTTCTGAATCACGATTGCCCAAAGCGTTAAAGGCATCGGCCCCACATTGTCACGCGTGTTCAACCAGTTCACTTCCACGATTTGGTCTGTCACTTCTACCCAGCCCATTGCGCTGGCTACGAAAGTCGCCACACCCGCAACAATGAAAGAGAGAATGCCCCATGCTGGGTCCAACCAACCTACCGGTAAACCTTTCAAACGGTCTTTGGTTACCAACACAAACTGAGTAGCGATAGCGACAAGCACAAAGCAGCTCAAGTGCGGGTAATGGTTCACCACATCGGTTACAAAGCCGTTCAGATACCCGTTCTTTTGGTAGAACCAAATGAAGATCAGTGTCACCGCGGCACTCGACAAAATACTTGGTAAGTAAAATGCGGTTCTAAAGAAGCTTTTGGCGCGAATTTTAGAGTTCACCAAAATCGCTAAGCCAAGTGCTAACACGGTTTGTACACAGGTCACGATTAACGAGAACCAAATGGTGTTTGCCAGTGAAAGCAGAAATAAATCGTCAGTAAGCAGAGCTTTAAAGTTCGCTAAACCAACCCAGATTGCATCGCTGAACAAGTCGTACTCGGTAAAGCTGAAGTAAACCGTTCTGATCAATGCGTATAGAAAGAACACCACCAAAGTCAGTACAAATGGCCCAGCTAGGAGCCATCCGTAAACTTGTTGGCGTAAACGTAAAGAGTTCATCCCTCGCCCCGTTATTTCGCCATCAGTGCATCGTATTTAGCTTGCGCCATCTTGATCGCTTCTTTCTGCGTCATCTGACCAAGCAACACTGAATTCAATGCTTCATTAATCGGAGTCATCCATGCTGTGCCGTAGTTACCAAATGCGAATGGCTCTACATTTCCTTCAAGAGCACCTTCAAACACTTGTTTTGCCAGTTCGTTTTCTGCTTTTTGCTGCGCAAAGAACTCTGACTTACCAAGCGCTTCACGGCTTGGCAGAGCAAGACCTGAATCCAACACCCATTCTTGTGCTTTTTGGCTAGTTAGGATCTCTACCGCTTTTTGCGTCGCTTCGATGTTCTTACCATCTGCATTTACGCCCCAAGCAACAGTAAACAGTAGGTTGCCACGTTCACCGCTTACTGGATCTTTTGGCATCAACGTTGTGCCATAAGGCAGGTTTGGCGCTTTATCGCGTAAGTAACCACTGATCCAGTTACCTTCTAGCGCGATTGCCGTTTCTTCCGTACCGAAACAGCCGCCGCCCCAGCCTTGACCAAGGTCAGTCGCCAAAATGCCCACTTTGTCTTCGGTAACTAAGCCAGTGTAGAAGTTAAATGCACGCTCGAAGTTCTCATCCAGAACGGTTTTGCCTTCAGCGTTGAATGGCGTCCAGCCTGTTGCGAGCGCAAAGGGTGCAAAACGCGCGTAATCAGGCATAACGCAGATACCAGACACTTCATCTGCTAGCGCATCTTTCACATCCAGTAGTTTTTTACGTAAATCTTCCCAAGAGTCTTGATTCGTTGGGTAAGCGACTTCAGCATCATCAAAAATGTCTTTGTTGTACTGCAGTGCAATTGTGTTGAAATCCTTAGCTACGCCGTACTGTTTACCTTCTAACGTAAACGCCGAGTTCAAGCTTGGGATCATGTTGGTCGCGACTTTTTCTAAGCTGCTGTTATTTGGAGAAACTTTGCCAGAGTTAACTAACGTGTTAGCGAATACAACGTCGATATAGAAGGCGTCTGGTGCAGTGCCAGCTGAAAGAGAGTTAGTAATAAACTGAGAAAAATCGCCTTCAACTGCTTGATATTTAACAGTAAGACCTGCTTTATCAAAATCGTCAGCAAGTACCTCGTTCACCAACTTGTTCAGAACCACAACATCATTACCGCCCCAGCCGGCAATCGTGACTTCTGTATTTGCAACTGCGTTTGCAGATAGGCCAGCAGCTAGTAGGGATACTGCCAATATTGTTTTTTTCATCTCGCCCTCAAATCCCATTTCTTTCAAAATCTGAGGGTATTATGCGAAATTAACGTAAGCGCTTACGTTAAGATGATCACAAAAAACTCAGTTACGTATCAGAACGCACAAGAATGGTGATCTCGCTTACAAAAATGGTGCATTTTTCGCTCGTAAATTCAGAAAAACGCCATAAAAGGCCGTTATGTAACGAAATGTGATTCGTAAGACCATCTCATTCTTACGAAAAATTTACGTAAAACAGATACAGAGATAACGATTAATAAAACTCGACTGGAGATAGGAAACGGAGAAACAAAGAAATGGGTAAGAAGAGGATGAAAGCCGTAAACAAAAAGAGCATGGATTCAGCCATGCTCTTTGCTTTTGATTACCAATATGAGGAATGAGAGTTAGCTGGTTTTACCTAACTTCAGAGACACAGGAACAACGGAGCCAACAGGCTGTTCACGCAGCATGGCTTGCTCTAGCATGCTCGCAACACGCGCCGCGATCTTGTCAGTGTCTTGCTCAATAGTCGTGAGTTCACGTGAAATACCAGGTAAACCATCGTAACCCACAACAGAGAAGTCATCTGGTAGCGTGTAACCTCGATCTTTTAGTGCCGCGATAACACCAAGTGCCGTTTCGTCACACTCACAAACAAAGCCTTGATAGCCCTCAAGCTGCTTTTTATCAATGTTCATGAAGTAACGATAAGCCGCGATTTCACCCAGTGGATCAGCCCCTGTTCTAAGCTCTCGAACAGGAAGTGCATTGCTTGCCATCACCGACATGTAACCTTGGTGACGGAACTGATAACCGTCGCCATAAGTCGTTGGCGTCACAAAGCAAATGTCTGTTAGCCCTTTATCGACAAGGTGTTGCGTAGCTTCACGGCCGCCATTGAAATCATCTGGAGCTACCCAAAAAGAGCCTTCACTCATGCCGATACAAACGTAAGGCAAGTCCATCTCTTTACAGGTTTCGATGCGTGGGTCGTTGTGGGTAATACCAAGTAAAATCGCGCCGCCAACCTGCTCTAAATCCACTTCTCCAAAGCTTACTGGCAACAAATTGCGTCCAGAATTACGGATGGAAGCAGACAAAGAAGGCCATAGCATACCGAGGTAACGAGAAGCGTAAAAATCGTGCGGACCAAGCGAAATTGCGATGGTATTTTTGTGACTACCAGTCAATTCACGTGCAGACGTGCTTGGTACATAACCCAACTCTTTGCATATATCGAGAATCTTTTTACGCGTTTTTTCGCTGATCCCCGGTTTATTATTTAGAGCTCGACTAACAGAAGCGATTGATACACCAGCAATTTTTGCAGCTTCGTGTATGGTCGCTTTCTTCAGTTCCGCATCAGTTTTTGGTGCACTCACGGCGCTCTCCTACGGCAAAACGTAAAATTTACGTTCATTATGTGAGTAAACAGAGAAAAAGCAAGCGAGAAATACGTAAAACGATAGCAAAGCGTAAACTTATGACTCATATGTCACATTTTGTATAAAACCAATAAGCACAAGCACAGACAAGGCCCATTCTTTTATAAAAACATCGAATAATCTGACAGTTAGAATAGAAACAAGATGAATATCAGCACAACAGGCTGATAACGAACGTCGAGAAAGCACTCAGAAACCGGACATTTTTCTCGCACTGTCAGCTCAGAAATTACGTAAATCAATTTACGTAATCCTTATTGGGCTATCTGTGAGCGATGAAAACCGCCAGATATCAGTCTCACCCCCTTCCCTAATACAACTGATGCTTTCTTCGCCTAAAGTCAGCGAATTGTGAAACTTCATCCACATCAGAAAATATTGCTAGCTGTTTTTCATTCCTCTCGACTATGATTCGCGCTCCTGTGTTTTGGTGATTTTTTAAATGAGAATTTATACCGCTATTATCACGGCAGCATTGGCTGCAACAACACTTATCGCTCCTGCACACGCAGACGATAAATTCACTTTAGGTCGTACTATCTTGCTTGAGCACGGTAACCTAGCTGCAAAAATCCCAATGGTGATTTGCCGCAACACCAATGCGATCAAAGTGAAAGCAGAGAAAGACCTAGAACTAAGAAAGGTCGTTGTGCGATTCCAAAACGGTGACGAAAAAACGATTCGCTTCCACCGTGATTTAAAGAAAGACAAGATGACAGACTGGCGTTACTTCGGTTACCGTCGCTGTGTGAAAAACATCGAAGTATACGGTAACTCTGAAGGCTCTAAAGCGGGCGTACGCGTTTACGGTAAAGAGAAGAACGATTAATCGTTATTGACGTCAGTTAAACCTGATTTACTCGCGATAATTTAAACGATGAAGGCCCTCAGTTAGAGGGCCTTTTACATTCTATAGGGGGAGTAAAAAGTGATTTCGATTACTGCGCTTGTTGCTGCTTCATCGCTTCTAACTTTTTAAGTTGCTCCTGTTGACGCTTCTCTAGCCTCGACTTTTGCTCTGCGGTTAAAACATTGTAGATGTCATGCTGTGCTTTAAGTTGAGCCAGCTGCGTGTCTAGCTGTTTTGCATGCGCTTGTTGGATAAGTTGCTTAGCTTTTGCTTCATCAAAAGAAGACGCTTTCACTAGCTTCTCGAACTGCTTCGCGCTTTCTTGTACTGCTTTAGGATCCTGCTGACCCGCTAGTTTGCTGCTTAAATTGATTTGAATTTCTTCGATCTTCGCTTGTTGATCAGCCGTAATGCTCTCTAAACCGAATGGTTTTGGCGCTGCAGGTTGAGTTGGTGCTGCTTCTGCAAATACATTTGCGCTGCTTAGTAGTAGAATCGTCGACAATAGGTAGCGTTTCATTGGGGGAACCTTCATTAACTTCAGTTTGGAGTTAGGTGAGACTCAATCGATACCACATGGTTTCCTGCACCTGACAAATATGAGACTTTCCGTCACAAAAACAAGCAAAAACTGATATGACAAAAACGACAAATAATTTCCAATTTCCTTCGTCTTTTTCTTTTGTCCGTCGTCTTAGTCATTATTTATACCCAAGTAACCTCGAGATGCTAGGTTCAGCGAGAATGACTTGGTTTGTAGACGCGGCGGCGATTTAAAGGTTTGGTGGGTCCAAATCAAGAATCGACAACAAAGTATACAAGCCAAGTCAACTCGCCCTTCGGGAGCGTGTCATTGACCCGATTTCTGCGTCAAACAACTTGGAAAGAGCTAGCTATTACGCTGCGTTGCTTTCCTTGACCTCGAATCAATGACAACGCTCTGAATCCTGCATCTTGAAGTCACTTGGGTATAACAGTAATTTAAGAGCCTATGTTTATCTTTAAACCTGCAATCATCGAGATTGATCACCACCAAATCACCCTTTCACCTGACGACCAAAATCTGGTTGAGGTGGCACGCAAGGTCAAAGTGAATATCGCCGCACCTTGTTTGAAGAACAAACGCAAACACGGTTGCTGTCATGTATGCAAAGTGGAAGTGGACGGTGAGCCTCGTTACGCTTGCAAGGTAAAACCTAAATCGGGGATGAAAGTCGTGGTGCGTCGCCCTGATCTTGATGCAGCAAGAAAAGAAGCCGTTAAAGCGTACAAGCAACAAATAAAGACAGGCGAAACCACGCCTTGCCAGTGCGGTTAAAACGGGTAATCGAGTTTACCTTACCGCGCAAAAACAAAGGGCGACACAAATGTCGCCCTTTTTGATGATTATTGTTGGGGATTTAAAATGATGGTGGTGCGTTTGGCTTTGCTACCAAAGGCCTGTTTCGCTTTCGCCCTCACCTCTTCTAACGTGACGCTTTGCGCTGCTTTATCAACATTCAGCAATACATCAAGCCCGTAATCATGCACTAAGTAGCGAGTATATGACCAACTGCGTTGTCCCGGATTGTCATCCATATCTTTCATAGAAACCGCAAGTTGTTTAGCGGCCGTATCGACTTCTTTTTGCGTGATGTTTTTCGCTAGACCATCAAAGATTTTATCCAGCTGAGCGTCCATCTTGTCGACGTCTTTTGGATCGATTTGTGATTCAAAGAACCAATCTGAAACTTGTTCCCTATCTTGTGTAATGGGGTAGATACCAGGGCTGTAATCCAAGCTTGCTTCTTCACGTAATTGTGCGGTAACACGCGCAGCAGCTATACGTTGCAGCATGTCTTCAACCACCGTATCACGTGCCATTCTCGGAGACTCTCGTTCATTGGTTAAACGCAGCAAATACAGCGAAGATGGCTCGTTACCTGCGGCCATGACCAAACGACTTTCTGCATTGGGATCAAACTCAATATGGTAATCCACAGGCGTGGCCGGTTTTAGATCAATCGATGCAACATACTTGCGCAGCAATGGTGTGATCTGCTCAGGTTCGACATCGGCTACAATGATCATTTTGTAACCGTAGTTATGCTTGAACAAGGCTTCATGCATCGCAAGCACTTGCTCCGGAGTGACGTTCTCTGCGCCATTAATGGACAAAAGGCGATGGCGACTGTTCGGCAAGTATGCGTTTTCATTTGCGGCCTTAATCCACTGACCCATTGGTGATTCAAAGAAAGCGCGTCGCTGCTGAACGTATTCACGTTTTACCGCTTCGAGTTGACGCTCATCGACTTTGATTTCCGTCGCCACGTTATACAGACCATTCATGGCACTGGCTAAATGTGCTTTGGGTGTGATGACCTCAATGCCGTGATTCGTTGGCCCAAGGATTGGGAAGAGTGAAATGTCGTTTTTGCGCAAGTAGCTGTCGAGTTCAGAACCTGAGAAGTCCCCCAACCCACTGCGTGCGGCTGCCATGGTCGCTACCTCAAACGCAGGATAGAGTGATTTATCAAGCGCAGCCTTACCACCTTGGCTAGCTAAGTAAATGTAGGCTCGGTTCGCCGCTTTCTCATCTTTCTGGAACCAAACTTCGATGCCATTTGAGAGTGAATAAACTTGGAAACCGCCTTTCTCTTCTCGAACGGCGGTGATGTCACCTTCTTTAGTTGGCTGAATAAAACCATCGGTTTTCGCGTACATCTCAAGCGGCTTTTCACCGGCTTGTGCGTAAGCTGCGCTTAACAACGCAAACTCACCTGCGAACTGTTCTTTGTTTTCCGTTCTACCTAACCCCATCACAAAATTCGCTGGTTCCGATAACAGGGCTTCCAGCTCATCGTTCGCGTGATTAAGGTCATTAGCAGCGACGAAGGTGGCTAAGCTTTGCTCATACCCTTGTTTGGATTGCGATACTGAATCTCGCTCCAATTGATACACTCGCGCTTCTGCATAACCAGCAGGCTTTCGCTTCGCCCAGTCAGCATCTAGGTTAGACAGTTCGCCATACCAGCCCGACATCACGCCATCCAGTTCCTCTTGAGTCACACCGTAATCACGCAGCGAGGTCAGTGTATTCAAGAAGATTTGTTGGATGTTGTCACGGCGCTCAGGAGCAAAAGAAACCCCCGCCGACATCATGCGATGATAGTTGGAAGAATAAGGTTGCGCATAAGCGTATTGGAACGATTCCGCCGCATCATTCAACACCGTCAGTAAGCGTTGTTGGATCAACTGGGCGCTCAACTCATCTTGCCAAGCTTTGTGTTGTTGCTGCATGGTTTGTCGAGTAACAGAATCTCGATCGATGACCAAATGCAGGCTCGGTGATTCCATCTTACTGCTTGGTAAAATGCGATTAGCGTTATTCACTCGAATATCACGACGCTTCTCTACTGCCGCATTAGAAACACTTTCCCAGTTAGAGAACTTGTTCTCAATGATCTTTGAGATGGATTCGACATCAACATTACCTGTGACAATTAACTCTGCGTATTGCGGCTGATACCACTTGTCATAGAACGCTTTTAACGCTGGTGAGGTCGTGTTCTCTATTGAGCTGCGCGTGCCAATCGGATCGTGCTCCGCATAAGGCGTGCCTTCAATCGAAGCTTGATACGCGTTAAAAGATAGCGATTTATCATCAGGTCTCGCGCGACGCCACTCCCCTAGAATCACCCCTTTTTCTTTTTCAACCTGCGTTGGATCAAACTCGATGCCATCACTGATATCACGCATCCACGTTAACGCATCATCCAGCTTACTCGGATTAGCAAGATCAAGCTTGTAGGTCGTCTGTTGATAGGTCGTCGTGGCATTAATATCTGCACCAAAGCTGCCGCCTGATGCTTCAAACAGCTTTACAACATCATTGCCAGAAAAGTGAGTGCTGCCGTTGAACGCCATGTGCTCAATAAAGTGCGCGTAGCCTTTTTGAGTCGCGTCTTCTTGGAAGGAGCCAACGTTCATCATCAAACGTACCGAGACTTCTTCATCTTGGGTTGGATAAATGTGGTATTTCATCCCATTAGGCAGTTGATCAACGTACCAATTCGGATCGGTTTGAAGCGGTGTCGATTGGGGAGTCAGAGCACACCCTGACAGCAACAATGCGGTGAGTAACAACGTGCTACGCATAACTATCGTCCCTAATAATAATCAATTGAGGCAATATATCGAGCACGCCATATGCTTGATATTTAATATGAAAACTACGCCTGAATAGTAAGATCTAGCTCACATTTTATAAAATGAGAAGGTTTTACAACGTCTTAGATAACACTTCGCTATTAATCAAGTTAGCGCAAAAAGGCAATACACATTGTTTAATATTTGCGCACCGAGGTTAATACGACTCAAATACGCGACATAGATCGGAATTTATTTTGACCACTAAAATATAATGTTCGCGCGAAACACCCATTTTTATAAATATAAGAGCCAACGATACCTTTATGCTTAAGAATTTATCTTTGAAGAACAAGCTGGCGATTTCTGCCAGTGCTGCCATCATCCTCGGGGGAGTGTTGGTGGAGGGGCTGTCTTTCCGTGATGCTTTGGAGCGACTTGATGTTGAAGTCGCGCAACGCCTAGAAAGTACCAGCGCATCTTACAACCAATATGTGAGCGATTGGCTGCTGTCGAAAGAGCGCGCACTCACATCACTATCACAAGATGCTGAGAAATCCGCCATTGTGACCCACCTAAAACAAGTTCGTGATTCTGCCGCGTTTGATAACGTCTTCCTTGCGTATCCAGACGGTTCTCAAGACAACGCGAACGGTGTTGTCCTGCCACCGGGTAACGACGATCCTCGTCAATGGGGTTGGTACACCAACGCAATCGCAAACCCTTCGAAAGTCTTTATGGACAACCCTACTGTCGCTGCAGCAACTGGCGCGAACGTGGTGTCTTTGGGTAAAGCATTGCAACTTCACGGTCAAACCAGCGTGCTAGGTGCAGACGTGGAAATCGGTGACATCCTAAATAGCCTGAACCAAGTGATTCTGCCTGGTGAAGGTTACATGTTTATCGCCAACGACCAAGGCAATATCTTCACCCACAATGACAGCAAACTGCTTAACCAGCCTGTCAGCAAATTGGGGCTGAACAACAGCGATATCACAGCGGCAGCAAATTCTGGTCAAGATCGTACTGTGTCCATCAATGGCAAAGACTTCGTGGTTTACGCGAAAGCCATCAATGGCACTAAACTAACAACGGTCACGGTTCTGGATAATGACTCTTTGGTTGCCCCACTTTACGACGCAGTTTGGGGCCAAATCATCGCGACGACTATCGTAGTGATCATCTGTGTGGCCTTGTTTAACCTGCTGTGTAATATCCTATTCCGTCCGCTTTACAACGTTTCTAATGCTCTATCGCAAATCGCTAATGGTAGCGGTGATTTAACTCAGCGCATCAAAGTCGAGAACCGCGATGAAGTGGGTGAATTGGCAGAGAACTTCAACCAGTTTGTTGCCAGCCTTCAGCAACTTATCGGCCACATTCGTCACCAAGCGGAAGACTTGAATCATCAGTCAGAGCTGAGCACCAAACGTGCAAACCAATCCGTTGACGAGCTAAACCACCAGCAACAAGAAATCACACTTGTGGCAACGGCAGTAACGGAAATGGCTTCTGCGACGCAAGAGATCGCTTCTCATGCTGAGCAAACGGCGAAAGTGGCACAGGACTCTTCCGTGAGCACACAAAATGGTCATGCGTTGGTAGTGAACACCAAAGACTCGATCAACAACCTGTCTTCGGAAGTGAACCAAGCCAGCGGCGTGATCAGTGAACTAAACCAGCACGCTCAAGACATCAATACCGTGCTGTCGACCATTCGTGACATTGCAGAGCAGACTAACCTACTTGCATTGAACGCCGCGATTGAAGCTGCGCGTGCAGGCGAACAAGGCCGTGGTTTTGCTGTGGTTGCGGATGAAGTTCGTGTTCTATCTCAACGCACTCATACATCAACAGAAGAGATCAAATCCACCATCGAAACGCTACAACGCACGACTCAGCGTGCCGTTACTTTGATGGAACGCAGCTCTGAACTGGCAGTAGGCTCGGTAGAAGATGCTGACCGTGCTTCTCAAGCGCTGGATGAAATCAACTCGGCAGTGGCGATGATCAGCGATATGGCAACCCAAATCGCCACCGCCGCAGAAGAGCAAACCCACGTGACCAATGAAATCACCCAAAACGTTACTTCAATCAAAGACGTGACGGACCACTTGGTTATCGGTGCAGAAGAGTCGATGAATCAGTCATCTGAGTTGAAGTCTCAAGCAGAAGATCTCAACTCGAAAGTGGCAACCTTCAAACTGGCGTAATACCCACTTCAACCATTAATTTCAAACCCCGTAATGTTGCGGGGTTTGTTGTTTTTCCCGCCTGTAAATTCGGCTTAATTTGCCCCGAAAGCCCCGAATAACCGTACATAAAAGCAACACAATCAACATTATCGCCTATCAACATCAGTAAATTCCTCAGAGAGCAAGATAGGCAAAACTTTTAGGGAAACGGCTTTTCAACCTTATTCAGAAACTTTTGAAGGGGTGCGCTTATGAATCTTATGGACCTACCCAAAAAACGGGGCAAATGGAACCTAGAACTGTGCAAGCAAAGTGCAGCAAAATTCAAGACTCGCACGGAGTGGTGTGAGGGATGCAAAGCGGCTTACAGCGCGGCTTATCGCAACGGCTGGCTCGACCAATGTTGCGCTCATATGCAGCGCGTTGGATTGAAATGGACGTACGAGAAATGCAAACAAAGCGCCTCTAAATACAAGACACGCTCTGCATGGAATCATGGCTGTAAGAGCGCCTACCATGCCGCCAGAAAAAACGGCTGGGTAGAAGATTGCTGCGCCCACATGCTCCCTTCTCGAACTGGGAAAAAGTGGACGTTTGAAACCTGCGCTGAAAACGCCAAACGGTACAAAACTCGATCAGACTGGCAGCGCGGATGCAGCGGCGCTTACAACGCGGCTAACCGTAACGGTTGGCTAGAAGACTGCTGCGTCCACATGAAACCAATCGAACTCAAGTGGAACTTATCAGCCTGTATCCGAAGTGCCCGACCGTTCAAAACTCGTACGGAATGGATTAGCCATTGTAAAAGCGCCTATCAAGCAGCAAGAAATCGAGGGTGGCTAGAGCAATGTTGCGCTCATATGGGCGAACCAAGAACACAAAAGAAATGGACGTTGGATGCCTGCATGAGAAGCGCGGCAGATTACAAAACACGAACAGCGTGGCAAGAAGGATGCAGCGGAGCCTACTTCGCCGCCCACCGAAATAATTGGATGAAAAGGTGCTGCGCCCACATGCGTTCTGCACGTTCAAAATGGACGCTTAAGATCTGTAAAGGCAGCGCGTCCTATTTCTCAAGTAAACGAGATTGGCTGCGCTGTTGTCGAGGTGCTTACAATGCCGCTCACCGTAACGGTTGGCTTGCTGAATGCTGCTCACACATGGAAAGACCGCGAGCAGCATGAGGAAACTACTTCGCAGCCGCGCCTGTGAGCTTACTCAGCACACCACTGACTTTGGTCAACACCTCGTCACACCCTTCAATCTTGTGGCGCTCTTTTAGATACATAGGGTTGTTGTAAGCGAGCCAAGTTTTGCCTTCTGCATCTTCATAAACCAGCACTTTTTGCGGCAAATCGATCGCGACTTCTTGGGCACATTGCATCAACGGTGTGCCCACTTTGGGATTACCAAACACAATCACTTCGGTTGGTCGTAGCGCCATATCGACCTTAGCCGCATTCTCTTGGTGATTCACACGCGCAAAGACGTTTAAGCCCTTACTTTGCGCGATTTCGACAAACTTATTCGCGGTATCTTGCACCGAATGTTGACTCGCGACTCGTACTACACTTTCTTCTGCCAAAGAGGAAAACGACGCCAACACTACGACCAATCCTACCGTTATTGCTTTTACCATCTGCTGATTCCTTATGCTTCGATCTCACTACCCAAAAACTATAGAAGCCAAGCCCCAGACTCGCGACCTGCTCGTGTTTGATTTTCGGCTTTCCTTATCAACAATAGACCGACTCAGAGTGAAAATTGATTCAGATTAATAAAGCGTTAATCAGTCCAACATTAAAACCGTGAAGCACATAAAATACGTGACCTATTTTACTGAGTAAGAGATAACTAGTGACACGCGATCAATTTGAGTTATTAGCCCCGGGCGGCGATCTGGATTCCATCAAAGCTGCCATTGCTGCGGGTGCCGATGCTATCTACTGCGGACTAGACCGTTTTAATGCCCGCAACCGAGCGACCAATCTCACTTTAGATAACTTGAATGGCGTGCTGACGCTAGCTCATCAGCACAACTGTAAGATCTTCCTGACTCTGAACGTGTTGATTCTGGAAAGCGAAATCCCAGCCATCGTGCGTTTGCTTAGCCAATTAAACACCACCGCAATTGATGGCGTGATCGTGCAAGATCTTGGTTTGGCTTACATTCTCAAGAATCATTTCCCAGATCTAGACGTACACGCTTCAACCCAGCTCAACACGCACAACGAGGGACAGATCTTGTTCCTTAACCAGTTAACGGCGAGCCGCGTGAACCTCTCTCGTGAACTGAACATCAATGAGATCAAGCATCTGGCTCAGTTTGGTCGTGAGCATGACGTGATGATGGAAGTGTTTGTGCACGGCTCTTACTGCATTGGTTTCTCTGGCATCTGTTACATCAGTTCTGCGCGCAACGGTGCTTCGGGCAACCGTGGTCGTTGTAGCCAGCCTTGCCGTGAACAGTACGAAACCACCAAAACAGGTAACAGCTACCCTCTCAACATGAAGGACAACTCAGCATTTGGCGATCTAGAAGCGCTTGCCGATGCGGGCGTGTATTCGTTGAAAGTGGAAGGCCGCATTAAGAAATCCCACTACGTTTACACCGTAGTCGATAACTGGCGTAAACAGATTGATCGCTTGTGCGAAGGCGTAGAATTGTCAAACGACACCACAGAGTTGTACACCGTATTTAACCGCGATTTCTCTAACGCGTTTTTGCAAGGTGATTTCGGTAAAGCGATGTACATCGATAACCCTCGCGATCACGCAGTGAAACACTTCACAAAGATCTACAAATGCGAATCCGCCGATGATGTGCAAGGCGTGAAGAAGAAGCTCTACGATGACAAAACCGCAATCATTGAGAAGGTTGCAGAGAAGACTCAAGATTTTGATGTGACTTCAACGCAAACTTCTGGCAGCAGCCTAAAGGGTGCGATTGATGTACCGACTTTGCCGACGCTGCCTCAACCAGATATTCGCGAAGGCGCTCCGAAGCTATCTGTCTTGATTTCATCCGTAGAAGACACCGCACTATGCGAAGACAGCAATGTCGATGTGTATTTCCAGCTACCAATGGGATTGGCGGGTGAACTGAATGCGATGATTGAGTTGTTCCAAGCAACCCCAAGATTGAAACCTTGGTTCCCTGCGATTTTGATTGGTGACGATTACCAAGCCGCACGTGCATTCTTAGAAGCAGTGAAACCAGAATTGTCGATCACCAATAACTCTGGCGTGGGCATTTTGGCTCAAGAGCTGGGATTAGGTTGGGTTGCAGGCCCGCAGATGAACACGGTGAACTCCTACTCGTTCAAATGTTTGCAAGAAGAGTTCGCCGCAAGCGGTGCGTTTATCTCTAACGAGCTGAACATGAAGCAGATGCGCCACATTAAGCGCCCGCACAACATGCGCAGCTACTACAGCATTTACCACCCGAACACTCTGCTGACCAGTCGCCAGTGTTTGTTCCAACAAACCGAAGGTTGCCGCAAAATTAAGGTTAACAAAGGCTGTTTGAAGCGTTGTGACAAGCGCACATCGATCATCAACCTAAAAGACAACCCGTATGTGGTGCAAAAACAAAAAGGCAGTCACAACTCGATCTACAGCGAGCACAACGTGTTGAACCTACAAATGCTGCAAGATTTGCCGCAACTGTTAACTGACGTGTTGATCGACCTACGCGACATCCAGACAGAAACCAAAGTCTCGATGACCAAACCTGAATTGATCGATGCCTTTACCGCTCTGCTGAATGAACACAATGAGCAGCATGCTGAAGCTCTTAATACCACTATTCACCCGACGGCAAACGCTCAATACTTGAAAGGCTTGTAACGGAATCTCATCAGATTCAACTGCACAATTTATGGAAAACTTATGCACCCAATGAAGCAAGAAACACTGAGCTACTTTGATGATTTGAACTACAGCGTGATGGCTCAAATGGAAGAAGTTTATGAGCTCAAGCAAAACCGTACGGGCTTAACCGTTGAGCTTAACTTTTCAGTGCTTGGTAAAGGCAAATTGCCCGCAGAAAGCGAACAGAGAACCGATAAGAAGCTGTATTTCATTGATATTGAAGACATCGAACGCATTGGGTTTGAAGCGCTCGAACCCTTCGTGGTTGGGCTTGGTGAGCATTGCTCTATGGTGGTGTTTGAAGAAGATTTCTTTGAACAAAGCATGAAAGAGATGTGGATGTTCCTATCGAACGATCCGCGTGATCGTGACGTTTTCAACGACAGTAAGTTTTATCGCCCTTAACCCTTTCAAGGCGATTTTGCTCTTGATTTTTACCTCTTGGATGGCCGTTTTGAACACCAAAATTGCCATCCAATTTATCCCGCTGATTCTGACTCTGTACCAGCCTATTTTTGGGCTCAAGATCCACTTTTCTCATCGTATTAGCAATTCATTTTATTCGCCCCAACAATGCTCTCCCACCCAACCAAAAGCATTAATCAAGTAAATACTCTAACCACCAATAATTGACATCAATATTCATCCCAATCAATAAATTAGCTCAGTTTATAAACCTAAGTGCATATGGTGATTTTTTTCTGAATCGGCCTTCAAATTTTGAGTTGTTTCTTTTCATTTGTAACTGGATGTAAGCAAAAAATATGAGTGATTTCGGCAGTGGTTAGATCAAGGGGCTTCCCTCTCTTTGTGACGTTTGCTTAGTGTTTGAAGTCCTCGCCGGAAATCCCCCACGACATAGAAAATCAACAAGGACAGTCACTTAGCTTTTTTAAGCAAGTGATGAGGATTCAACAATGAAGAAAACAACAATCAGTTTGATGGTAACCGCGGTGCTCATGAGCTCCCCAATCATGGCCACTTCGGCACTCGGCGCAACACAAGAAAACATCATAACGGCCGCTCAAAGCGAGTCAGTCTCTGCCACGATAACCGTGCCACAGGTTGACCAGTGGTACTCACAAGCGCAGGTCGATTTGAAGAATATCTCGGGTCAGCAATTAGACTTGGCGGACGCAGAGATTTGGGTAACGTCAGACAAAGATGCGACGGTGAATAGCTCATGGGGCGCACCTTTTAATGTCAGCAGCCCTGCTCCCAATACGTTTGTCTTTACTCATGACAGCACGTCACAAATTCTAAACGATGGTCAAACGGCTCAAATCTACTTTGGTCTCAATGCCAGCAATGGTGATTACATCGATGGAAACGACGTGCACATCGAGAAGGTGATCATCAAGAATGATCCTGCGCTTCAAGGCGAGATCACCCTACAAGCACCAAGCGCACCACACGCCAGCCTAGCCGCGGCATCGATTTTGGTCGAAGGTGAAAACTACAGTGAGACCGTGTCTGTACCGTGGGGAAGCAGCTTTGTTCTGGAGCACCTCCAAGATGGCGAATATCAAGTCACCGCTCAAGATGTAACGAGCGAAATGGGGATTGCCCACGCCTCCTCGCCAACCTCAATCGTGACGGTCGATAGCGATGCAACGCAGCCGAGTGTTTCCGTGCAGTACGATGCGTTTATTTACTACGCGACCATCTCGCTCACCATGCCTGCACTGGATGGCATTACGGCAAGCCTAACCACAGATGCCACCGTGAAAGCGGCAGGCACACAAGACGTTGAACGCAGCCTAGTGGTGCCATTTGGCGGCGAGATCGACATCAGCAAACTGCTTGATAACCACAAATACGATCTCTCCTACTCACCTATCACGGTGAACAACGTGCTTTACCAACCGAGCGACAACCTCGATGTAATGGTCAACAAAGACACGGCGACAGAAATCAGCACTAACATCGTTGAAACGCCGATTGCGAGTGACAACTTCACTACCGTTCAAGCAAGCATTGTCGACTTACCTCAAGAAGCGATGCCAATTGTGCTCAACCTTGTCGCGAAAGATGGCTCTAGCCGCTACAGCTACGAGATTACTAGCTCGCCATTCACTTTACCTGACGACGTTAAACCAGGTGAGTACGATATCCAAATCGATTCGGTATTTGCTGGAGATACACGTTACGCCTATGACGGTGATGACTCTGTCTCTGTCACGCAAAGTGATGCTCCGTTGTTGCTAACGCTGCCATTCCGCGAAGCGATGAGCCTTGCAGTCAAAGGCTTCCCAGACTACGTAGCCAACGGTACAGTGACGAACGACAGCGAACAAACCACCAATGAAATCGGTGCAACCAAGGTTAATGCCATCTTCAAATACGCGGGCTTGAGCGGCTCTGGTGATCCAGGTGTTATCTTGGCGAAAGACGAGCTTCCACTACATAGAACGTACGCGAACGCACAAAGTGCTTCAGACCTTTCAGGCCATCACGTACTGCCAGTCATGGTTGTTTACACTGCAAACGCTAGTGGCGGTGCAAGTTGGACAGACTTAGTCGATGATGAATTGCTCTACAAACATTACGCGACCTTCATTACTCAAGCCATTGCGGCGCAAGAGTACGCGGCTGGTGATGGCAGCTCGCCAATGTCGTTTGTGCTTAACCCTGACTTCTTAGGTGAACTACAGAAAAACCCGAGCCATGTGGATGACCTGAACCAAGCGGGCGCGGTCAATGTGAATGACCAACTGGCACGTGCGTTGGATTACATGAAGACGACCTACGGTTATCAACCACCAGTAGCCGTTCCTCAATTTGAGAACACGCTGAAAGGCTACATTGCGTCACTCAACTTCATCATGAATGGCTTAGCAGAAGACGTAACTTACGGCTGGCAAATCAACTTGTGGGCGGTAGGCTCTGCCAACTGGATTCACCAGACCGACGACCAATCAGCTGACAAAGGCCTAGAAGTGGCGAACTTCGTCAACTCGCTGGATGTTTACACTGGCACTTACCAACCAGATTACATTGTGTTCGATAAGTATGAGCGCGACGGTTTCGGCTCAGAAGCAATCGCGAACTACGCGTACAACGCCACCAGCTGGACACGTTACCTATCGTATGTGAAAACCATCAGTGATGGCGTTGAATCTCCGGCCATGATTTGGCAAATCCCAGGTGGTCACATGCCGACTCAAAATGAAGGCAATACACTGATCAACGTTGAGCATGAGGCGTCTGGCGGCTCTTACTTTATGGGTGATGCGCGCATCGGCACGGACATCAATAACGTACGTACTGGCCTACTCGACAAGCAGCTCAATCCAACCACTTACAACGGTGCGAGTAACGTTCGCGAATTGCTAGAAAAAGACGCGGGCTACGACTGGTCTCATGTGGCTATGCAAGATCTACCGAAGAGCAACGTGTTTGCCCTTTTGTGGGGTGGTGGCTCAACTACGGCGGTCGTTACCATTGGTTCGAACGGCACGGACAACGGCTGGCTAGACAACAAAGTCGACGCTTACGCGCAAAACCCAACGTGTTTGGTTGGCAACGATTGTGACGGCTCAATTTGGGGCGGTGACGGCGGCGATAAGCCACCAGTCGACAATAATCCACCAAGCGTTTCACTGTCTCCGAACTATCAGGTAAGCAGCGGCGAAAGCGTAACCATTACCGCTAACGCTTCTGATCCGGACGGCGATGTGATTAGCTATCAATGGAGTGTTCCTTCTGACCTGACAGTTGTCGGCAATACCAATAGCGACACGCTAGTGGTAACGGCTCCGGTCACAGACCCAGACCTCACCTTCACGATTTCAGTGCAGGTTTCTGATGGCGAGCTAAATGCCTCAGATTCGACATCACTGAAGGTGGTTGGCGATAACAGTGGTGGCGGTGATGGCATTTGTGCCGACATCCCAGAGTTCGAGCAAAGACAATATCAACCGGGCGAACAAGTGACCTACCAAGGCAACTTGTATCAAGCCGACCGTTGGACAGACTCGACGCTGACCCCGGCTGACCCATACTCAGGCTGGACGTTGATTGATAGCTGTTCGTAACAATCAGATTAATCAGGGTTAACCACCCAAGCTCATAACACTCGATACCGTCTTAATAGGCGGTATCTTTTTGTTTGGTTTCATTTATTCCAAGGCCACTCTAAATCTCACATTCTGTTCTAAACTAATAGAAAGCCGTGTAACGCCTTGTAAGGTAATGCTTTTACTAGGCACTAAGGCATGCTTAACATTCAGAAAGGCAAAGGATGAAGATTTCAAAAGGCATTGAAGAACAAGGCATCCCCGTTGGCAACTACTACGACAAGTACAACACTCAAAACCCTATTGCTCGGAGGTTGATGCAAGGCTTCGACCGTAACTTAACGGAACTGGTCAACAACGTAGCACCGCAATCAATACACGAAGTAGGTTGTGGGGAGGGGGTATGGGTACTCAAATGGCAACTGCAGGGTATTGATGCTAAGGGCAGTGATTTCTCTCATCAAGTCATTCAACTCGCGAAAGAAAATGCTCAGTCTAGTCACCTAAAAGAAAACCTATTTGAACAGAAGAGTGTCTATGACGTTGAGGCAGCGCATGACTCTGCTGAGATGATTGTTTGCTGCGAAGTACTTGAACATTTAGAGCACCCAGAACAAGCCCTCATCGCACTCCAACAACTTAACGCCTCCCACTATATTTTCAGTGTCCCGCGAGAGCCACTGTGGCGAGTACTGAATATGGCGAGAGGGAAATACCTGCAAGATGGTGGTAATACGCCAGGACATATTCAGCATTGGTCAAAACGGACATTCAAAGCACTGCTGTCCCAGCATTTCGAGATTCTTGAAGTGCGATCCCCGATTCCTTGGACAATGGTACTCTGCCAACGAGTCGAAGATGAGTAAGGGAAAAATAAAACTCATCTTAAGGTGGCTCGGCAGGTTGATTACTGTTTTTGCCATCGCGTTCGTCGTTGCGAAAATCACTGATTATTCTCAGCAAATAAACATAAAGTCCCTTTCCGCTCAAACTTTCTTTATTACGGCTCTCTGCGTTTTACTTTATGCGTTCGGTAACTTACTTTTAGCCCAAGCGTGGGGGCTCTTGTTGTCCGGCCTAGGTTCTCGGTTAAAGCGTGAGTCCGTGATTTGGGTGTTCGGTGTCTCCCAACTCGCCAAATACTTACCGGGCAATGTCTTTCAATTCGCCAATCGGCAAATCCTTGGCGTGGAACAAGGCATCAACAACCATACCTTGTTGAAATCCTCAGCTTGGGAAGTCGGGCTAATGATAGTGACGGCGAGTACCTTCAGCACCTTTCTTATCACTTATTACTTCCCCGGCCTAACATGGCTCAGTCTTGTGTCTTTTTTCACTTTAAATGCCGTTCTAGCCGGTATTTTGCTGCGCATATCGGACATCAACTGTGTGAAAGCATTTGGGTTGTACCTGCTCTTTTTTACGTTGTCCGGTAGCTTATTATCTGCGGTGTATTTGAGCCTACCTACTCACGATGGAGCTGGACAATGGAGCCAGCTTATTGCTTATTTTGTTATCGCTTGGCTCGTCGGTTTTCTTACTCCTGGCGCACCTGCAGGGTTAGGAGTGAGAGAAGCCGTATTGCTTGTTTTATTGGGCACAACCGCACATCAAGAAACACTATTACTCGCCGTGCTGCTTTCACGCATCATTACTGTTTTTGGTGATCTGCTTTTCTTTGCCATCACTTCTTTTTATCGACCACGACAGAAGATTTCGACCAATTAACGTTTATACCCTTACTCAGACTACTCTCCCGAACGCTTTCTCCGTTTCTCGAATTCACTTGTCTCTTTGGGCTGCCCTTGCTTTTCGAGTTTCTCTTCCAAAACTTCAATGCGATGCAATACCTTTTCCGTCAACTTCCGGTTGAAACCAATTAAATCAGCAACTAACCCCATTAATAGCGTGATGAAGCCTAGAATCAATAACGTAGAGCCAAGCACCAAAGACTGCACATGACCGTCGCCCGCCCCATGAAAGAAAAAGTACAAGAAGCGCATAATAGGAATCACACCACAGACCATGGCCACAAGACCAATAAACAGGAACACCTGCAATGGTCGATACATGGTGTAGACACGCACTAACGTCGATACCGACATTTTCAAGAACTGCGGAATACTCTTAAATAGGCGAGACTCTCGAGTCTTCTCATTGGTTCGGATCGGGACAGAAACCACATTTAATCGCTTGGCGCTGGCCTGAATCAGCATCTCGATGGTGTAGCTGAAGTCCGAGACAATATTGATTTGCTGCGCTGCACTTCGACTAATAGCACGAAAGCCACTCACCGCATCACTGACTGGTAATGCGGTTGCTTTAGCAATCACAAAACTGCCAAACACTTGCAAACAACGCTTAAAAAAAGAAAAGTGTTTATTGCTGTATCCACCACGATCGCCAACCACAATCTCAGCTTGCTGCTCTAAGATGGGCTTGACCAACAACGCAATATCTTCCCCGTTGTATTGGTTGTCGCCATCGGTATTCACAATGATGTCCGCGTGCTGGCGTAGACATTCTTCCAGCCCTTTACGAAAGGTGTGCGCTAGCCCTTTGTTACTGTGGTTAATCACAATGTGATCGACGCCCAACGCTTTGGCAACCTCTGCAGTACCATCTGTCGAACCGTCATCAATGATAAGAATTTCTACCTTATCAATACCTTCAATCTCTCGCGGTATGGTATGGATAACCGCGGCAATATTATCCGCTTCGTTATAACAAGGTATCTGGACTATCAACTTCATCAAATCACCTTCTTTCTACTAGAGCGAGGGTCAGAACCCAGTGAACAACGCTTTTGATTGGGAAACATTCTCTGGTCGGTATAGATGATCACCCCAGCGCATCACAACCTCGCCAGCGGATGGCGAACTCACTTGGTATGAACCTTTCGATAAATACCGAACTTGGTCACTTTTCCATGTTTGGCCATCGAGCAAAATATCGATTTCTCCCTCAAGGGTGTATTCACCTTCAATGTGAATTTGAATCACTTGCAGCTCATCTTCCTGAGTAAAATGCAGCACTTTTCCGGCAACAAAGAGATCTTGCCAGTGATGAATATAATTCGATTTCAGCGCCTCACTATCTTGCGCTAGTAACCATTCTTTTGGCTCCGAGTCATCGTGCCCACCTTCGTTAGACTGATTAACGTTATGCGCATTTACACCAAGCACATCTAAATAGTGCGTATTGGCCACGACAAACACGGGATTCGCATTTTCTATCGCGGATTGAATCACAGGGATGCCTCTTGCTTGATAATCCTCATAGCCCCAAGTACTCATAAAGAAGCCCTGCTTTGAATAGCTGGAAATCATGGAGCAGCGATCAATGTAGGCGACAGGCTGAGGAAAGATCTTATGAAGTTCTTCGATAAAGTTGCGTTGATAATCCAGTGTACTTTTCGTCGGAAAAATAAAACCATTTACCACAATGGAAACCGCAAATAGGCTCGGAATAATAATGGAGAAAAAGCGGCTGGCTTTATCACTCAGATAATGCTGAGCCCCATCCCATGCGACGGCGAACAACACACACACCGGCGCTAACATAAAAGCGTAGTAATAAGGAAAGGCATTTCGATACAACAACAAAGTGCCGAGCAAAAGCACCAAACTCAGTAACTTCAGAGACGTAGCACGGTTGATTTGAATTTGATTAAAGCAAGAGAAGACCGCAAAGGCGATACCGAACAGTAAAGCGATCCAATAACCAATGTCCGTCACCAATGAATGCTGGAAATAAAACCATCGTGGAAAGAACTCTCTTTGATTCATGGTTTTATCCACTGCACTCAACATAGAGCCCGCATCTGCTCCACTACTCAAACCACTAATGGTGAAATAATGCCAACTGTAGAGAATCGCAAATGACACCAATATCGAGCAGCCATAAATCAAAATTTGCTTGGCGTATCCCACGCGATCTTGTGTCCAATAAAAACAAACCAACACCGTCATTAAAAAGGTGGGAATATACAAAGACGTCTTAAGTGTGATGAGCAAAGCGACGGCGGTAAGCGCTCCACAGACAACCGAAGTGCGCCAAGTAAGCTGAGCCCGAAATACATAGAACAAAGAGATCATGATCAGGAAAGTAGCAATAGGATCCGTTCTAAAGCTTGCCCCCATTCGGACATTGAATGAGAAAGCAAAGTAAGCAAGTACCGCAAACAAAGCACCCGAGACACTGCACTGAAGTCGGCAAAGCTTATAAATGCACAGCCCTGTTCCCAACTGAAAGGCGATCATAACTAATCTAGCGGCAATGATTTGATCGACTTCATTGCTAGAAACATGCTGCAGCCAAGTGAAAAAGTGGATATGAAAGGTTTGAAAGCTATTGATTGCCTCACCGTCAATCAATTGGTGAACAAAAGAAAGGTAATAAAATTCATCCCAATTGACTTCGTAGCGGAATGCCACATAAAAACGAGCGACCACAGCGGTAAAAAGCAACGCCCCCAATATAAGTGAGGAACGAGGCAGAACCTTGGCTCTTAACTGGCTGTACTTATCTATCTGCTCGGTTGTTTCCATAGGCACACTTTCCTTGTTAACCTACTTATCATTCATCCTCTTGTTACAAGACTCTTTCCGTTTGAAGGCGCATAAGTACTTGAACAATTTTGACCAAACCCGTTGTCAGTATAGTTGCTCCTAAACATCCACGAAGGATTCTCTTGGTAACAACAAGATCAACCGATAACCTCATCAGAAATCACATGTTTACTCCCTCTAAGCTTGAACAAGATAAAAAGCCCATCCAAACGAGCATTTTGAATGGTTGTGATTGTTATGTGATTCAAACTCGTACTAACAATTCTTGAACACTCGCCTTGCACTGACTACAATGGCGCACTTTTTCTAATGACTTCAAGGTCACACAAAATGACAGATACAGCTAAACCAGCTCTACCAGATCGCCTAGCGGGTAACCCACGTAGCCCATTCTTCATCAAAGAATGCTTCGAGCACCAAATCGGTATTCGTATCAACGGCCAAGAACGTACTGACGTAGAAGAATACTGCATCAGCGAAGGTTGGGTAAAAATTGCTTCTCCTAAAGCAAAAGACCGTTTCGGTAACCCAATGCTTATCAAGCTAAAAGGCGAAGTTGAAGCGTACTACGTGTAAGCTGACCACGCTGAATGTATTTGAAAGCTCGAGTTTGACTCGGGCTTTTTTAATGCCTGTCATATCCCTTCCTCATTTAATCTCTTCCCTCTTCTTTTCAGTACAAGTTATTAAGAAATCAATGTAAATCGCTGTTTTTGTCTGATTGTTGTCTAAAGTTTCTAAAGAACGAACTGCAATAGCGATTGCCAGAAGAAACGACACCTTTTTAATACAGGGAGAGGAAATGGAAAGCCCACTTGTCACACTCAAACACGCCAGCAAAAGCTTTGTTGATGGCAAAGAGACACATCGCGTGTTGGAAGGCGTCGACTTTACGTTGAACACAGGAGCGAGTGTTGCGCTGACGGGAGCAAGTGGCAGCGGCAAAAGTACCTTACTCAATGTCATCGCTGGCTTTGAGCCACTTTCCGATGGTGAGTTGTGGTTAGATGGTGATAACACATCGGCTTGGAAAGACCCGCAATGGAGCCGATTTCGACACCAAAAACTCGGTGTTATCTTCCAGCAATTCAATCTATTAACGCCGCTCAACGTGCAGCAAAACATCGCCTTCCCTCTGCATTTGAATCAACAGAAATGGAACGACTGGTGCGATTATTTGGTCGAGACTCTAGGCATCAGCCAACTTCTCGACAGACATGTTTCTGCCCTTTCCGGCGGTCAACAGCAACGAGTCGCTATCGCACGCGCATTGGTACACAAACCTAAGCTTCTACTCGCCGATGAACCCACAGGTAACCTCGACCAAAAAGCAGGGTTAGAAGTGATGAAACTACTCAGTGAAATCACCACCCAAGGCAATACGGCGGTGCTGTTAGTCACCCACAGCCCTGAGTGCGCTGAGTTTATGAAAACACGGCTGCGCTTGGATAACAGTCAGCTACAGAACAATCATCAAGTAAACAAACATGAGCTTCGCCATGAAGCAAGCTAAGCTATCAAACACCAGATTCACTCATACCCGACTCGCCCTGAGTCTGTTTGTAGCACATTATCGACAAGCGCCGCTGCAAGCTGCTGCGATTCTGATCGGTATCGTGTTGGCTGTGACCTTATTTGTTGCGGTGCAAGCCATCAACCTCAATGCCAAACGCAGTTATGCTGAGTCTACCGAGCAGCTTAGCGCACAAGCTCAGAACTTAATTATTCCCCCAGCAGGGCAAAACTATCTGCCCGAGTCTCTTTACTTCACCCTTAGACAAAACGGACTCAGTGCAGCACTACCGGTAATCGAAGGGCGAGTGAGAGACGAACAAGGTCGACGCTGGTCAGTACAAGGTAGCGAATTGATTGCCGCTATCTCTTCACGTTCGCGCTATTCTTCAGAAAACCAACAGAACGTGTCTTTGTTCGACAGTGCTTTACCTTTACCTGATCTTTTGGCCGGAAAGCCGATCGTGATGATGAGCCAATCTCAACATCAAAACTTAGGAGAGGTAGAAACCCTAACTTTAGACGACATCCCAACCCAAGTGGTGGTATTACCCGATGATTGGCAATTGGGCAGCCGAATGTTGATGGACATTGGCTTTGCCCAGCAACTGCTCAATAAACAAGGACAGCTCAGTTACATTGCGGTTTTCCATTCGGGTGATAAAGGGAATAAAGACACGCAAGCAAATTGGCAGAAGCTGATTGGCGATCAAGGGCAATGGATTTCCAACAATCAAAGCACAGACCTTGGCGCGCTGACCGACAGCTTTCACCTCAATCTCACAGCAATGAGCTTACTTGCCTTTTTAGTCGGGCTGTTCATTGCCTACAACGGCGTAAAATACAGCTTGCTGAAACGCAATCGTCTGTTAGTACAAATCCAACAGGCAGGTGTTGCGCCGAGCATTGTGTTCTCTGCGCTGTTGGTTGAACTCACTATTCTCGTTACCATCGGTGCTTCGCTGGGTTTTGTATTGGGGATGCAACTTAGCCATTGGTTGCATCCGACCGTGGCACTGACTTTAGAGCAACTTTATGGTGCGACACTGCTGCCCGGCACTTGGCAGTGGCAATGGTGGGCGCAAGCATTGCTGCTCACGTTAGCCGCCACCCTGTTGGCGTGTTGGCAGCACTTTAAACAGCGAGTGCGCCAGCCGCTCTCCTCTCATGGCGGTTTTTATCAAGCGCCGGAAGCCTCTAACGAAAACCAATTGTTCGTCATAGGTATTGCGTTAACGGCTTTCGCACTTGCAGGGTTATGGCTGAGTGAGCACCACCGATTTACCATGGCGTGGCTTGGCATGCTTGTGGTGTCGATTCCTTTATATCTACCCAAAACACTCAGCGTCTTAGCAAATTGGTGTGAAAAACGCACTACTTCCGGTTTGGTGCAGTACCTGTTTGCTGAGCTGCGTGAGCTGATTTCTCCGCTTTCTCTCGCCATGATGGCGTTGCTACTCGCCGTTACTGCCAATATGGGGATGAACACCTTAGTAGGCAGCTTTGAATCCACCTTAAAACAGTGGTTAGAACAAAGGTTGCACTCCGATATTTACGTCAGCCCTGCCCAAGGAGAAATCGCAGATGTGGAGCGTGCATTGGGGCAGTTCGACAATGTTGAGACCGTCTACAAGCAATACTACGTCGACGATAATCTGCAAGGCTTACCGATTTTGCTTGGTACCAAAGACAAAGACACCTTAGAGCAAACCATGGTGTTCAAATCGCATTTGGAGAACTTCTGGTCCCGCTTTTACCAAGGTGAGCTGGTTGCCATCAGTGAACCAACCGCGGTCAAACTGGGTTTATCACTGGGTAGCGAGCTCACGCTTGATGCCGCTCCAAATAAGAACCTGCTTGTGGGTGCGGTATTCCATGATTACGGCTCACCCAACGGTGAAGTGTTATTGGCACCTAAATTATGGCAAGAGAGCGGATTTACCGACTTGCCGACAAGCCTTGGCATTAAAGTATCTGGTGACCCACAAATCGTCTACGACCAACTACGCGAGCAATTGAATCTGCATCCAAGTCAGCTCTACGATCAGGCGCAAATCAAATCCATCGCGTTGGATATATTCTCACAGACCTTCGCCATTACGCGCGCGCTCAACGGCGTAACTTTGATGGTCGCCGTGATTGGCTTGTTCAGTGCTTGTTTTATGTTACTCGACGCGCGCAAAGCCGCCATTGCAAGGCTGTACGCACTTGGTGTTAGTCGTCGTAAATTAATGACCATAGTGGTCGGACAGATCGTCGCTCTGGTGAGTTTTACTCTGGTTATCGCCCTTCCCCTCGGTGCCATGGTGGGATATGTGTTGACAGATATCGTCACCTTGCGTGCTTTTGGTTGGAGCTTAAATTATCTGTGGAATTGGAATGATGCCCTTAGCATTGCGGCGATCACCGTCTTGGTGGCAGTGATTGCAACCTTGATTCCGCTATGGCGATTGGTCAGTAAGCCTGTCGTGTCCAGTTTGCAAAGCGAGGTGTTGTGATGATTCGATTGGCAAGCAAACTGACTCTGCTCATAAGCAGCTTGATCCTATTTGGATGTGAAGATGCCCAACAAAAAAATATGAGCACACAAAATATGGGCACTTTGCTGGGCAGTGGAGATATGCAAAGCGAGAGCAACCCATTCACACCCGTGGAAAAAGGGGTTGAACTCACCTTCCCTGCAGACCATCAAGCGCACCCGAATTTTCGTCATGAATGGTGGTATTTAACCGCCAACTTAATCGATGAAGACGGCAACCCACTTGGCGTTCAATGGACACAATTTCGCTTTGCCGCTGCGCCGCCAACGGGCGAAGATGACGTGAAGAAAACCGAGTGGCAAACCAAGCAAATCTACATGGCGCACAGCGCGGTAACCACAACAGACAAACACCATGCAGATGAAAAATGGTCACGCGACCAAGCCTCTCTAGCCGGCGTCGATGACTCTCCATTTCGGGTTTATCTCGATGATTGGCAGTGGACTTCTTCAACCAACGACCTCTTCCCTGCCACGCTAAATGCCAATTCAGAACAGTTTGGCTACTCACTCACTCTTACCAGCCACGCGCCTTATCAAAAGCAAGGCGAACAAGGTTACAGCACCAAAAGTGCCGATGGTCAGGTGGCTTCGTATTACTACAGCCAACCGTTTATTGATGTCTCCGGTGAAGTTACGATCGACGGCAAAACCCATCAAGTATCCGGCAGAGGTTGGATAGACCGAGAGTGGAGCTCGCAGTTCTTGCTCGATTCACAACAGGGCTGGGACTGGTTTGCTCTAAGGTTGAGTGACGAAACCAGCTTGGTCGTGTTCCAATTGCGGGATTCCAAAACCGGACAAGCCAGTTACTCCAATGCAAGGCTGATGCAGCAAGATGGTTCTGGCATTGCTATCCCACAAAAAGACATTCAGTTAAAGGCAACCAAGCAAACAGAAATCCAAGGGCGAAAGTTTCCAACCCAGTGGCAAGTGTCGATTCCAAATCAGCAAATTGAGCTTACCGTTTCTGCACTCAACCCGAACGCAAAAATGCTGCTTTCTGTGCCTTATTGGGAAGGCCCAGTACGTATTGAGGGCTCTCATTCTGGGACAGGTTATATGGAGCTAACGGGGTATTGAAATGTTGAGCGGGAGCCCCAATTATCCTTGTAGAACAAATACTGGCAACCACGTCATACACTGCGCAGCAGTATCATCCAATGATTGAAAGGAAATATGATGAACCCAATTATCGCCTTGCTGAAAGAGAACAACATCAGCGATGAACAGATCAACGAAATCTTCCAGACTCTGACGCAAAACCCGCTCGCAGCAATGGCAACTATCAGCCAACTGGGTTTGCCACAAGAGAAGCTACAAATGCTGATGGCACAAGTGATGCAAAACCCTGCGCTAATCAAAGAAGCAGTGGAAGAGCTAGGATTGGATTTCTCAAAGGTTGAAGAAGCAAAAGAGAAGCTTCAGAGCCAGAACCAAAACAACTAAGTTTCCCTTCCTTAAGTAAAGGCCGCTATCACCGTCGTTTAAGATGATCGCGGCCTTTGTCATTCTACCGCCGAAACATCTTGAACCTGGGTGTTAGAACATGACAAACCGTTCAAAAGGCTCTCCATACATCGAAATTACCTATCAAGTGAAATAGGAAATAGCTATCAATAGGATAGTTACAAGCGATTTTCCTTAATCACACTCCGATGAGAATATACTTTCCGAAAGCAACAACAGCTCAGCTTAAAACATTCAAAGGAAAGTAAATTATGATTAATACTCAAATCAAACCATTTGCAGCTACAGCGTACAAAAACGGCGAATTCGTTGAAGTAACAGAACAAGACGTTCTAGGTAAATGGGCAGTATTCTTCTTCTACCCAGCAGACTTTACGTTTGTATGTCCAACAGAACTGGGCGACCTAGCAGACCACTACGAAGAGCTACAAAAACGTGGCGTAGAAGTTTACTCAGTATCTACTGACACACACTTCACTCACAAAGCATGGCACGACAGCTCAGACACAATCGGTAAAATTCAGTACTACATGCTTGGCGATCAAACAGGCAACATCACAAACAACTTCGGTGTGATGCGTGAAGGTCAAGGTCTTGCAGACCGTGCAACGTTCCTAATCGACCCAGAAGGTACTATCCAAGCAATGGAAATCACTGCTGAAGGTATCGGTCGCGACGCAGAAGACCTACTACGCAAAGTGAAAGCAGCTCAATACGTAGCAGCACACCCAGGCGAAGTTTGCCCAGCTAAATGGAAAGAAGGTGAAGAGACTCTAGCTCCATCACTAGACCTAGTTGGCAAAATCTAAGCCACTGAAATTTAAGTTCTAATCAGTTCTCGATTTCCTTTTTCTGATTAGAACTGAATTAGAGAGCACTTCAGGTTAGATACCTTGACGACCTTCTGCCTGATTTGCTCTCTCCCCCTCAGGTTTTATCTACAGTAACCACTTTTTATTACCTATCTGAATAAGTAGGTGTGCAGTAATTGCGTAGAAAAAATCGTTTAGAACCAGGCATAGATTTTCGATAGCTAGTTCCCCTAACTACAAAATCTATAACGCAGTTATCAACGATTTTAGCTAGCAAGAATGAACAAATACTTGTTTTGATTGGTAACTATTTAATTAAGGTAGTAACAACTATGTTAGACCAAGCGATCCAACAACAACTCAAACAATATCTGGCTAATGTAAAAGAAGAAGTTCGTTTAGTGGTTAGTCTAGATGAAAGCAAAGCATCGAATGACATTTTGTCTCTAGCGAACCAAATCGCAGAGATGAGCGACCTAATCACCGTTGAACGTGACGACAACGCAAGCGCACGTAAACCAGTGATGGCGGTAACTAACCCAGCAAAAGGCACTGCACTACGCTTTGCAGGCTTGCCAATGGGTCACGAATTTACCTCTCTAGTATTGGCACTGCTTCATTCTGGCGGTCACCCAATCAAACTAGAACCAGAAGTGATTGAGCAAATCGCAGCACTAGACAAAGATCTAGACGTAGAAGTCTTCATTTCTCTGTCGTGTCAAAACTGTCCCGACGTGGTTCAAGTGTTCAACATGATGGCGGCGATCAACCCGAAAGTAAAAGCAACCATGATCGATGGTGGTTTGTTCCAAGATGAAGTGAAGAAGCGCGACATCATGGCAGTACCAAGTGTATTCGTGAACGGTGAGCTATTCGGTCAAGGCCGTATGTCTCTGACTGAAATCCTAAACAAAGTGGATGACGGCGCGAGCGAGAAAGCGGCGAAAGCACTGAGCGAAAAAGACCCATACGACGTACTTGTTGTCGGCGGTGGTCCTGGCGGTAGCGCAGCTGCTCTATACGCCGCTCGTAAAGGTATTCGCACTGGCGTTGTTGCTAAGCGTTTTGGTGGTCAGGTTATGGACACCATGGCAATCGAGAACTTCATTTCGGTAAAACGTACTGAAGGTCCAAAACTAGCAACTGACCTAGCAGAGCACCTAAAAGAATACGACGTAGACGTTGTGACTGAGCAACAAGCTGAGAAGCTAATGGGCGCAGCATACACAGAAGATGGTTTGATTCACATCCAACTTGAAAGCGGCGCAACGCTGAAGAGTAAGAGTGTCATCCTTAGCCCAGGTGCACGCTGGCGTGAAATGAACGTTCCGGGTGAACAAGAGTACCGCAACAAAGGTGTCGCATACTGCCCACACTGTGACGGTCCACTATTCAAAGGCAAGAAAACTGCGGTTATCGGTGGTGGTAACTCAGGCATCGAAGCAGCTATCGACCTTGCTGGTATCGTCGAACACGTAACGGTTCTTGAATTCGCAGACGTACTTCGCGCAGACCAAGTGCTTATCGACAAAGCGAACTCACTACCAAACGTAGACATCATCACGATGGCGCAAACAACAGAAGTCGTAGGTGACGGTACTCGCGTAACAAGCTTGAAGTACAAAGACCGCAACACAGATGAAATCAAAGAGATTGAACTGTCAGGTATCTTTGTTCAAATCGGTCTAGTGCCAAACACAGAATGGCTAAAAGATTCAGAAGTAGCGCTATCTGAGCGCGGCGAAATTGAAGTCGGTAGCCATGGCGAAACTAGCCTAGAAGGTGTGTTCGCAGCGGGTGACGCAACAACCGTTCCTTACAAACAGATCATCATTGCGATGGGTGAAGGTGCAAAAGCAAGCTTAGGCGCATTTGACTACCTAATCCGTAAACAAGGTTAATCTCCAATTTCTTGAGCACAAAGCGCACGGTGCTGTGTTTTCTTCCCCGGAAAACCAATCGGGGCACCGTGACAGCGATGAGTAACAAGAAATAAAATCAAAAAACCTAGAAGCCCAAAGACTTTGCCAGCAGGTATTAACTGCTGGCTTTTTTGTTTTTTTGGCGAAAGCACTGAGCACACAGCAAGAAAGAACAGACCTCCCCCTTAATAACCATATTCAAATGCTTGGCAAACGATGTCGAGAAAGGGGGAGTTGGAGGGGGTTGCAAGCACGTAGCCCAACGTTAAGCCTCAAACCAACAACCCCACCTAACCTCCCCTTGTATCAAACTCCGAAGCTCTCAACACACCGAGTTCTAAGGGGAGGGGCTGGTTCTGCACTCGCGGATAATTCAATTCACACTGCGACACAGCAACGCGTTGAGAATAGATTCTGAATACTCGCTTTGGCTCCTTCAGAATGACGCTGTTCGTTTGGCGCTCTCTCCGTGTCATTCCCGCGAACCTAGGTGAGACAGGGAATCTACTCACCACAAACTCGATCGAAAATGATTAACAAGAACAAGCAAAGGGTGAAAGAAGGTTGCAAACACCTAACCTAACGTTAAGCCTCAACGCTGCTTAGCAAACACTTGAGTCCAATAATAGCGATAGCTTGCTGACTGGTTTTCAACCATGGATGCGCCCACTTGGTCGAAGTTGGCATTCATGATATTGAGGCAGTGGCCTTCACTTGATAACCAAGAGTTCATCACGGCATTAATTGAGTTTTGCCCTGCTGCCACGTTCTCACCTAGTCGACTCCAAGCATAGCCCGTCGCGTTGACTCGGCTTGAAAGCGTACTTCCATCCGACCCTGTGTGACTCATAAAATCACTGTTTGCCATATCACTAGAGTGCCCATAAGCGGCGCTTTCGAGATCGTAACTCCAAGTCAGTGCGCCAACCGGTGGCATGGTTTTAGAGCCACATTGCTGAGTTTTAGAACGAGCATCGTTTACGACGGCCAGCATCTGCTCGGCAAAAGTGGTTTCTGTCGGTGGTGTATCTGGGAATTGTGAGCCGCTGTCTGCAGGTGATGACGAATTTCCATCGCCGCCACATGCGCTGAGAAGTAGCGCCAATGCTGGCACTAAGATCTTTGTTGGCATTGTCTGTCCTTATATTCATAACGAAAGGTAAAATACGCTTTCGATAACCAAGGAAAATAACCTAACAAAAATTCATTTGAGCACCATATGGTGCAGAGTGTTTTGACCGAATACTCACGCTACGCTTTCATAGCTCGAATTGGCTTACGGCTCAAACCTATTTCATTTGCACTGAACAGGAAAAACTTAACCGCCTCAAAGAGGCGCTTCCTTTCTGCGACTAGGCATAAAAGGGTCAAAACTCTACCAATAGTTAAATGCGAGTTCGTTTAGCCATACTTTAAAAGTATTTATATTTTTCAACAATTTGATAAAAACAAAGTCTACACAAACCATCACATTTATAATGGTGCACGTTCCCTATCAATCCTTTAACACGATACACTTAAATGAATTAGATTTACGTTCATTTCATAAGTCGTTACACAACTCGGGGCTTTAGGGCTTTACATCTGGCGCAATGAGATGAACACTTCCCACCAAAGTAAAATCGCAGCCGACATAGTAGAGTCAGTAAAATTATGAGTAACACGACGGCGAAAAAGTCGAATCCATTATTCGAGGTCCTGTTTAACGTCATCATTCCTTCATTCATTTTGATGAAGTTCAGTGGTGAAGAGCACCTAGGTACAGCATTGGCACTGGTTGTCGCTTTGATGTTCCCTTTGGTGTACGGCGGCATGGATCTTATCCGCAACAAGAAGTTTAACTTCATCTCTGCACTGGGCTTTATCAGCGTGCTCTTAACCGGTGGTATTGGCTTGTTAGAGCTAGACACGCGCTGGTTGGCATTGAAAGAAGCCTTAATCCCAGGCTTGATCGGTCTTGCAGTGTTGGGCTCAACCTTCACTCGCTACCCGCTTATGCAAAAGATGCTGTTGAATGACACCATTTTAAACCTACCGCTGATTAACGAGCGCCTGGCTCAGAATGGCAAAACACAAGCGTTTAAGCGCTGCTTAATGTCTTCGAACTACCTATTCGCAAGTACGTTTGCCTTCTCATCAGCGATGAACTACTTCCTAGCGACGTGGATTGTTACCAGCCCAGCAGGTACAGCGGCGTTCAATGAAGAATTGGGTAAACTGACACTGTACAGTTACCCGATGATTGCCATTCCAAGTATGTTGATGATGTTTGGTATTTTCTACTACATCTGGCGTCAAGTTCGCGCGATGACGTCGCTAGAAACTGAGCAGATTTTTCATACCAAGTAACACCTGCTCAAATGCATTAAGATAAACAAGCCCCCCGATAGTTGCTCGCCAATTATCGGGGTTTTGTTTTTAGAATGAGGACACTACGACACTCGTGTTAAAAAGAGTTGTTAAGCCCTGATTCTTTAAAGTTCATATCTCTTGTTTCAATAAACCTTACAGAAAAAGTGTGCTTCATTTTGGCAAATATATGAATGTCATCGTGTATTAAATACTCAACTCAATTAGCATGGACTTTTTAACATCTTGTTACATTTATAAAATCCATGTTTGGATTAAAACGAATCAAATCGGAAAATGAGGCGCTTAAGCAAGAGCTCGCAGACCTCAAAAAGAAGTACCAAACTGACGTTACTGCTCTGGAAAAACAGCTCCAAGAAACACAACAGCTTGTTCGCACTGCACAGCAAGAGCACAACAATAGCGACGAGTTGATGTCGAGCAGTTTGAAAGGCGGAGACATGCTCAAAACAATTCGAACCGAGATGGTCGAAAGTGCTCAATCCATGGCGAATGAAAACCAAGAACTGCAACAGTTTGATGAAATGTTTAAGCAGACACATCAGGTCTTAGCACGGCTTGATAACAGGGCTGTAAAGATCAGCACTCAAGCCTCACAAAGCATTGAATCTGTTCAAATATTAGATAACACCGCCACTTCTATTTCCCACCTTGTATCTACTATTCAAGAGATTTCTGACCAAACCAACTTGCTCGCTCTCAATGCCGCCATTGAGGCCGCACGAGCCGGTGAAGCTGGACGTGGATTTGCCATGGTCGCAGATGAAGTCAGAACACTTGCGGGTAAAGCGAGCGAGACCAGTGAGAAAATTGATTCGTTGGTTAACCAAGTTCTCACACAAGTCAGCGCATAAAAAGCTCCATCGATGAAAACCAAACTTGCGCGGAAGAAGTCTCTGCCTCTTCGGCTCAAATTGGCACTATCGTGAATGAAGTGATGGTGAAGTCAGAACACATGAAGCAAGTGATTCATATCGCTTCAACGCGTGCCTTCTTGGATACAGTCAAACTCGACCACGCGATCTGGAAAAACAACGTCTACCGCCTATTACAAAGTGGCGCATTCGGTGAAACGGTGAATAGCCACTCAGAGTGTCGTTTAGGCCAGTGGTACTACCGTGGAGATGGCAAGGCTTACAGCCACCTAAGAAGCTATGCGCTACTTGAAGAACCACATAAAGGCGTGCATGACAGCGGACGTGAAGCGATGAGCCAAGCCAAATCTGGCAACATGGTCGGCATGGTGACCGCAATTAACGCCATGGGAGACGCCAGCGAACAAGTCGTCGTTCAGATAGACCGCTTGATGGATGAGATAATCGCGAGTTAATGTGCTCAATGGCGCTAACTCTTTCTTGCGGTACTGGAGGAAAAAAGTTAGCACTAATATATTGTTCTGCCCATTTTTTACACTAATTTCCACTTTTAGGCCCCAATGCACTTAAGAATTAGTGTTTTACTTCCGTTGCTATTGACCCTTGTCCACATTAAATGAGGTTCTTTATCGTTTAAGCAATCAGCTTCGTTTAAGTCGAATGAGTCACCCCAGCTAGTAATAAAAATGTTTTGGGAAACAATATCCTTCTCTTGTTTAATTAAGGAAGTAGAAGAACACCCTGAAAGAAAAGATAAAAAGAACAAAATAGATATAACTTTCTTCATTAAAAATATACAGTTTTAAAGTGGAAAGATAGCCTATCATCAAAGAAAGCTATAAAATTAGCATATCTAAACTACCAGTCAATGCGAATGCTATTAATATATAACGTTCACTGTTCAAGTTCACCTTCCTCTTTAAGTTAATTAGGCATGTTTAATAGATGTTTTTTTCAAAGTGCATAGTTACGACATCTTTATTTAAGTACATTATAGTGATTTCACAGCACTACATTAATGACATTAAATAAACATAAGTAAATATAGATCCTCATGGAACAAATCGATTTAAATAGAAAAAAAAACCATAAAAAACGTAATAGCAAACCAAGCAAGAATGATGCTAAAGCGTGGGAAGTACGAAAACGTATAGAAGAGCTTATTGAGGACCGACAACTTGTTAAACTATTTGAGCTGTAAATAATGAAAATTAACACCAATTAATTTTTATTACTTCAAATCATTAAATAGGATGAGCATTTAACCAAGTTAAAAGTAATTAACTCGTTATAACTATCGTATAAACACTATGCCACTAAGCCAAACCGAACGAAAAAAAACTTTCATATTAAGATCAAAAGAGAAGTATGGAAGTTCATATGACTACTCGCTAGCAAACTATATCGACCAGAGAACTCATTTAGTAATTATTTGCCAGAAGCACGGGAAGTTTCATACTTCCCCTAAAAATTTTCTATCAAGTACTAAAACGATAGGGTGTCCACATTGTCGTCGCGAGGAGAGACTCAGCAACCACGTAAAAGTTGTTGCCGAACCTAAAGAGACTAAAAAGTGTGAAACAGATAATTTTAATGTTCGTGGTGGAACAAAGAAGCACGATCACTTGCTACGTCAAGTTTTTGATTAATGAAGCTATAAGCCGATAAAAATCATGTTAATTTTCAGAACTTTACGAATTAATCATAACCATAACGCACTCAACGACTGCAACAATTCTGAACTCGCGCCTTGTGCTCCTAGAAACTCTAGCAGTATCGGAGCAAATTGATTGATCATTGATGTATCTAGCCCTAACCCAGTGAAAACATTCTGAACGGCACTAATATTATCCGCACCGTTTAAAAGATTTTCAGCAAAGCCTGAGTTTACATTTGCTGACAATAATGAGCTCAACTCTATGTTGTTTTGTTTAGACAATTGATTTTGAGCAAGAGCGAGCAGTGCACTTGCTCCTCCCGCGGCTTGAGCACTAGTTACTCCAAGATGATCAGATAAAGTATGAGTCAATTCGGAACCAGCACCCTCAATACCAACACTTTTGTTCATCACATCGCTTAAACTAACCGGATTCTCTTTTGTTGCAAGCGGTGTGGCGTTACAACCAGAAAGAAAATACACCACTCCAATTATCATTACGGTATTTTTAAGTATCATATTTACCTCTTAACATTTTAAAAGAGCTATCATAAAGACCGAGGCCATTTTGAAGAAGGGCATCTAAAGCTATAAGATATAAGAAGTGCCTTTATCGTGTAATAAACATGAGACTAATTACCTTTGATAAATATTATTATCTATTACCTCTAAAGCGGTATTAAGAGCATTATTATTTTCTTTATCCAAGCTGTTAAGCAACTCAATTCTAATCTCCTCTTTTAAACTAACTAAGTAATCTTTATCCAAATCAAGTTCAGGATACTGATTGATCACCAATGCCTTATCTAGAACACACTTTGTTTCTATCATAACTTCTTTCGCTATTTTTTCATTTGAAATACCCTTAACTTTTGCCATACTCTCAATCCAACTCAGTTTTTTATGCTTGTCTACACCACAGAAAACATCGGATTTAGCTTTAAATAAGTATGACTCAAATATCTTACGCTTATTGTCATTTAGTATTTCATCTGGTATTGACGACACATATGAATAAACTGCCGATTCAATACTATTGCTACTAGATATTAGTATTCTTTCTAGCAATTTACCATCATCCAATAGAATAGCATTTGAAAGTTTTATTTTACCCAAATATTCTTCAGAAATAGAATGATTTATATTTATCAATTCATTTTCTATAAATTGAAGATAATCTTCAGTCGAGATTAAGTTATTAAAGTTCAGTATAAGTGTATTATTTACCTCACTTCCGTTATATGGATTATACATTTCACTTTCAAAGAATTTTTTTATTCTTACGAAATCATCCGTATATAAATGCAAATCATCCTCACTAGTAACTGCGGTTAGTAATGTTGAATTAGACAATAGCCTAATTATTTTCTCTTTAGTTTTAGTACTTGTTGTTACATAATATAAATCTATAAATTCCGTTGATAACAGCAACGGTTTTAAATCAGAAATGACATCTATCAAATATTGGGACTCGAATGACTCGGGAGGGTAATCAGTGAGCATACTATAAATTTTTTTCACCTTATCCTCTCTTGATAATTCTATAGATTCAATAATTTCCTGTAGTATTTCATCTGTGTTACTTAAAGAATTTTTAAAAATATCAGAGTCAATTTCATCACTTGCTATATAATTAGAAACCTTTTCCTCCATTAAAACGCCAGGCACTTTATCGACCTCTACCTCATCTGCATAAAAATATACTTTAGAAAAAACAATAATAATTAGAAAAAGTAAACTAAGTGTCTTCATATTTTCTCCTAATATTTCAATTTAAATAGACATCTATCACTAACGGCACTAATCTATTCAAAATATTAATTTTAAGAAAATTATCTAGTTAGATGGTCAATTGAACAACCTAACTCAGCAGAGTGTGCCCATAAAGATCTAAATCCTAATTAATTTGTAATGACCTGAATTTATGTTAAAAACTAGAATAAAACATAGGAGATATAGACAACCATACCTAATTTATATCATTTACGAGCACTGCTTTATGAAAAGAATAAATAGTGGGTAAAAACACTAGAAATAATTACATCCTATCGTAATGTTTATACATAGAAATCGGAGTACTTCCATAAGGCTTACTCTCATTTGTCCGTTTCCATGCAAAGGCAACAAAAGTATCACACCTGAATTTGGCTTTTTGAGCTACTATCTTTTTACTCTCCCACTGATGAGTTTCTTCATTATAAACTCGTTTCCAAGACCACCTTCCCGGTGTAGCATAGAAAGATAGAGTATAAGACGGAAAGATTCTTTTGTTTGCTTATTTTCTAGAGAGTAAGGTAGATCTACAAGCATGAATTCGGGATTATCCCTAGTCTTATTAAAACATCCCTTGCGAACAATCATTTTTTGTCAATTTTTATTAATCTAACTCTTACTTTAATATTATTTGCTAACCTTTCCAGTAATTGCAAATTATAACTATTTTCTGTAATTATTAACGTAATTCCAGCAAACTTCTTTGTAATTCTGTAAACTTCAATAGGTATGGAGAAGTATAAATTATGATGAAAATAAATAAAAAATTGTGACTTGAGATTAAATCAATATCCTTATCTTCATAATCTTGCTTATTTTTATATTCAAAAAACTCAAGACTATTTCTGTTGGCTTGTTTATATTCTTCCCAGAGTATCAAGCGCTTATCATCATAATTACTCTTAAAAATATACCTAAGAAAAATATCAGCATCTATTTTCTCTAAGAACTTTTTAATTTCAACAGCTTCTAACGATGAAACTTCATTAATCATATATCTTCCTCTATTTTGGAGAAATACACATATTCACTTTGTTTCAAAATGGTTTGTGTTGCAATCACTTACAATCAAACTAATCTCGATAAAATCATTTGCCATTTTAATAACATCTATTATATCAATCTCAATCATATTAATACCTATTCATTCAAATTTTAGTTTGTGTATTATATATCTAACTCGCAAAATAAATATGGCGCAAAAAAAACAGACGTGGAAGCTTATATATAATTTCTTTTTTCTATAAATATATGAAACAATCAAAATCAAACAAATCACTGTTATGGTTATGATATTTATACAAAAAAACCATATTCTCACCAAAAGAAACCAGAACAAAAAATCAATTATTGACAAAAAATCAATACACATGACTAATTTCAACCAAAACACAAGCAACATGAAATTTATAACTCTGTGACTATCAATCACAAAATAATGTTATATTTGTTATTTGTTATTTGTTTTTTGCAGTAGACATTCGCACTTTTACTATAATTTTAGTTTAATAAACACCCTATTAAAGAGCTCATGGAATTCAGCAGTAGCTTATTAAATAATTACATCTACCCATCTGTGTATGAACAACTCATACACTTCAAAACTTTGTTGCGTAAATCGAAAGCTTGCGATCTGATCGGCTACATTCATTAATATCTGAAGCCTCATATCGAAACCATGCTACAAAAAAACTAGGCTTTGTTGCGTAATTCGATGGAACTAAATCAGGAAGTTACGATCTGATCGGCTACATCAGTTAATCATCGTAGCCTTATGCCGAAACCTTGTTACAAAACAACTAACTGGAAACAGTACAACAAAGCCCTAATCAATCGTGGTTCACTCACTTTCTGGATTGATGAAGAAGCTATAAGCGAATGGAAGCAAAGCAAACAGAACAAGCGCGGCAGGCCTCGTCAATTCAGCGACCTAGCCATTACTACCGCACTGATGGTAAAACGCGTTTTCTCTATGCCATTGAGAGCGCTGCAAGGTTTTCTAAACTCCGTATTTAAGCTGGCTAACATACCGCATTACACCTGTATAAGCCGTCGAGCTAAGGAAGTTGAGGTTTCCCAGAGGCGTGATACAGCATCTGGCCATCGATGCCACTGGTCTCAAGGTTTATGGCGAAGGTGAATGGAAGGTCAAAAAGCATGGTACTGATGGGAAGCGCAGAGTCTGGCGTAAGCTACATTTAGCAGTGGATACCAGCACCCACGAA
>NZ_JATABF010000037.1:0-63603 GCF_036533715.1 Vibrio sp. M260121
AATTGTTCTTGTGCCCAAAGTTTAGCGTCTGAATATGTCATCTTAGTGTTTCAGTGAGGAATAGTAAGTGATCAGATCGCACACACGTTAAAGAGTTCAAAAAAAATCCCCAAGCTACAAGCTTGGGGATTTGTGTATAAGAGACAGCCGTTTACGGGGGCTTTTTTTTATTGACGAAAAGCAAAACTCTGTTCGAAATTTCGCCTCTCTTTTTCAAACTCGTACTTGCCTCTAAGTACCTAAAAGCGCAATCAATTATTCTGCGTTGAGGGATGATTATAAAAGGGGCTGCCAATGCCAAAGATGAGTGCGGACACACTGGTCAAATTACTGGTGTGTTTTTTGATTCCACTCGGTGTTTTAATGATGCCGATAGATGCCATTCCAATTGACGATCTCACTTTAATTCAGCATCGTCTTCTGGCTATTTTTCTTCTTGCTGCACTACTTTGGGTTTTAGAGCCGGTTCCCGTCTTCGCTACTTCGATTCTGATCATCGCACTTGAATTGATCATGATATCGGACAAGGGATTACACCTATTTCGCAATCCACCAGCGGGACATGACTTGGGTGAGTTGATTGCTTACACCGATATTTTCTCCGCTTTCTCCTCTCCCATCATCATCCTTTTCATGGGTGGTTTCGCGCTCGCTATTGCGGCCTCTAAATACGAGCTTGATAACAACCTTGCTCGTGTGCTGCTAAAGCCATTTGGTACTCAACCTAAGTTCATTATGTTGGGTTTAATGCTGATCACCGCCGTGTTCTCGATGTTTATGTCGAACACTGCGACGACCGTTATGATGCTAGCTCTCCTTGGTCCCATTGTTGCTTCAGCACCAAAAGGAGACTTGGGGATCAAAGCACTGGTTTTGTGTATTCCTATTGCCGCTAATACCGGCGGTATCGCGACGCCAATCGGTACACCGCCTAACGCGATTGCCTTGCAATATTTAACCGGAGAAAACAGCATCGATTTCCTATCTTGGATGCTGATGGGCTTGCCTTTTGTCTTAGTGCAACTGACGCTAGCTTGGTTCTTATTGCAAAAGCTCTTCCCTTCTAGTGAACCGGAAATGAAACTGCGCTTGGATGGTAAATTTAAGAAAAGCTGGCGTGCCATAGTGGTCTACGTGACCTTCGCTATGACCATCCTGCTATGGATGACAACTAAAGTGCATGGCATGAATACCTATGTAGTCGCTATCATTCCACTCGCGGTATTTACCTTAACGGGAATCATGGGCAAAGAAGAGCTCAAGCTTATCAACTGGGATGTGCTATGGCTGGTAGCCGGTGGTATCGCCATTGGTATTGCGTTAGATAAAACTGGCTTGGCTGAAGCACTCGCACACGCAATTGATTATGAGTCCCTATCACCATTCGCTGTCGTTGTTGCCCTATCGATCGTGTGCTGGCTAATGGCAAACTTTATGTCTAATACTGCCACTGCGAACTTGTTGATGCCGATTGCAGCGGCGATTGGTGCTTCTATGCCGAGTCTGGTTGCTATCGGTGGTTTACAAGGATTGCTGGTTGTCGTCGCTTTCTCGGCTTCACTAGGTATGATTTTACCAGTCTCTACACCACCTAACTCACTCGCTTACTCAACAGGCTTAATTGAAAGCAAAGACATGGCAAAAGTCGGTTTGATTATCGGTTTGGAGGGCCTATTCATCGTCTATGGCGCTGTGATTATCTTGTTCTAACACGCTAACTTCGGGGTGGTTCACGCCACCCCAGGCTCTTTCCTTCCAGCACTTTAAATCCACAGCAATATTTACGAAATCTATATCGATTTTCGAATCTAGAAAATTCACTTTTATAATCAACATATTGAATAAAAATTACGCTATTTATCTCAAGTTTTCACGTAAAACGTCGATAAATTAGCTACAGCCTTTCATGTAACTTTCAGTGCTTGAATCGTCTCACACCCTTTGAAGTCACGGCTCGTGACATTGATCTTTTCGTCTGTTTTATGAAGGTAAGGCAATGAGAAATACCATCAAACTTAAAATACAGATTGCGATTGCAGTCATTATCGCCATTGTTAGTGGCGTTCAAGCTTGGGTTTCCGTCAATCAACTGCGCACAGAAACCACTTCTACCCTTAATCGAGAGATTCAAAACATCTCTCAATCGACCAATCGTTACATCAGCGATTGGCTGGCGATTCGCAGCGATATGATGCTGGCAAATGAAAATATCATTGCAGGATCAGACGATGCCGATCGTGAAATGCTACTGACCAAGCGCGCTGGTAAGTTTTTATCGGTCTACGCTGGCTTCTCTGACGGCTCAATCGCCTACGGTGATAAGACGGAATCATGGCCTGCAGATTACGATCCACGCACTCGTCCTTGGTACCAAGATGCGATGGCAAAATCAGGGTTGATCATCACAGAGCCATACCAAGACTTCGATGGCAGCATTGTGGTTAGCTTTGCCAAAGCTTTTAATCAAGGTAAGAAAGGCGTGCTTGCTGCAGACTTGGCGGTAACTGACATCATCACTGAAGTGCTTAACATTCAACTTGATAATGACGGTTTCGCGTTCCTAGTTGATGGCAACAATAACCTAGTGGCTTACAAAGATGAAAAGCTTAGCCAAAAACCACTGACAGAACTCAACCCAGCTTTAACTCATAGCACGATGATGACGCTAGCTGGCGATGCGAAGCTAGACACCATTCAATGGCCGAGCCAAGGCGACAAGCTGATTTACGTGGCGAAAGTGCCGAACACCGATTGGTCTTTAGGTATTGTTCAAGACAAACAAATGGCGTTTGCTTCTGTCTCTGATCAAGTGACATTTACCGCTATTGCTTCGATTGTGTTGTATCTGATTATTGCGGCAATCAGTACTTACATCATCACTCGTTTATTGCAGCCACTTCAAACGCTTTCTGATGCGCTTTCAGAGTTATCACAGGGCGAAGGCGATCTTACTCAGCGCATCAAGATCGAGCGCATGGATGAGATTGGGGAACTTGCCACTCACGTGAACCAGTTCCTTGCTCAAATGCAGACCATGTTGAAGAGTATTGTTGAAGACAGTGAGCAACTTTCGGAACAAGCAAATCAAGCAAATGAGCTATCTGCGATGGCTGCGGGTCGTGTTGAACATCAGCAAAATGACGTCAACCAAATTGCTACTGCTATTCATGAGATGTCAGCAACCGCTGCTGAGGTAGCAAGCCACGCAGAGCTAACAGCGAGCGCTTCGCAAAACTCCGCATCTGCTTGTATGGAAGGGCAAAACGTCATCCAGAAAAACCGTGAAGCCATTGTAGAACTAGCAGAACAAGTAAGTGATGCCGCCAGCGTGATTTCAGAGCTAGAAGCAAACACGCAAAGCATCAACCAAATCCTATCGACGATCCAAGGCATTGCCGAGCAAACCAACTTGTTGGCACTCAACGCAGCAATTGAAGCGGCTCGTGCTGGTGAGCAAGGTCGCGGTTTTGCTGTGGTTGCTGATGAGGTACGTGTGCTTAGCCAACGCACTCATGGTTCAACGGAAGAAATCCGCACCATGATCGAAACGTTGCAAAACAACACCAAGCTAGCAGTAAACAGTATGCAAACCAGCACAAGTTTGGCAGACACCAGTGTGGACTATGCTCAACAAGCACACGACAGCTTGACTAGCATTACTAACTCAATTACTGAGATCAACGACATGGCAATGCAAATCGCAAGCGCTGCAGAAGAGCAACGCGCGGTAAGCGAAGACATCAGCCGCAACACACAAGGCATTAAAGACGATGCCGACATGATTGCCGAACAATCGCTTAAGAGCAGCGAAGGCGCACGCCAGATGTACGATACCGCCAATACCATGCGTGAGAACATCAGTCGCTTTAAAGTGTAACCCTCCCTATCAAAAGCAGCTCAACGAGCTGCTTTTTTATTAGCAACAAGATGCTCTTTTACATCTTTATGAATTGATGCATATTAAAGCCCTTCCCCTGCTCTACAAGGATGTCTCGCAATCATGGGTTACGAATGGCTAGCGCTGTGCGCTGCTTTCTTATGGGCTGTTTCTAGCTTAATTTCTGTTGTTCCCGCTCAGCATCTTGGTGCGTTTGCCTATAGCCGTTGGCGTATGGGTTGTACCGCAGTAATCCTCTCCACAATGGCGTGGATAACGGGTGGCTGGCTCAGTGTATCGGCAGGACACATTACGCCGATGATGGCGTCCGGTTTGATTGGTATCTTTATTGGCGATACCGCGTTATTCGCTTGTTTGAACCGCATGGGGCCACGCCAAGCAGGCTTGTTGTTTTCTTGTCATGCCGTCTTCTCTGCCATTCTGGGTTACTTCCTGTTTAGCGAAAGCATGACGGGTATGGAGCTGATTGGAGCCGCCTTGGTCTTCAGCGGTGTAGTGATGGCAATTTTCTATGGTCGACGCGGGCAAACCAGCAACGCGCTAGAAGAGATCAAAGGCAACGTTTGGATTGGCGTCGGACTCGGTTTAACTGCCGCTATGTGTCAGGCTCTGGGCGGCATCATCGCTAAACCTGTCATGCAAACCAGTGTCGATCCTGTCGCCGCTTCCGCGATTCGTATGCTCAGTGCTTTCGTCGCACATTGCGCACTCTGGTTAATTGGCGCCAAAGTCGCTCGCGCGACTCAAACCATCACATGGAAAGTTTTTGGCATTACCGCATTAAATGGCTTTTTGGCCATGGCGGTGGGTATGACGTTGATTCTATATGCCCTGCGTGAGGGGAATGTCGGGATGGTGGCTCTGCTTTCTTCAACAACGCCGATCATGTTGTTGCCATTGTTGTGGATTTACACCAAGAAACGTCCGAATCGATTCGCTTGGTTTGGCGCTGCTCTGGCGGTCATAGGCACTGGCATCCTAGTGCAATAGCTCAGGTTTAATGAGGGGCTGTTAACCATAGTAATTGTTGAGCTTCGTAACTCACCGCCGCCTTACTAAACACCGAATCGTAGACATAAAAAAGCCCGAGTCGAGCTCGGGCTTTTATCATTCTGAATCGTCAGTTAATTACTTAACTAGCACTTCACCAGACATTTCTGCAGGGATTTCTAGACCTGCTAGAGAAAGCATTGTTGGTGCAAGGTCAGACAGTTTACCGCCTTCTTTGAACTCAACTGCTTTGCCACCTACGTAGATTAGAGGTACTGGTAGGTTAGTGTGAGCAGTGTGGATGCCACCCGTTTCTGGGTCGATCATCATCTCTGCGTTACCGTGGTCCGCAGTAATTAGCATTTGACCACCAACTTCTTTGATTGCTTCAACCAATCTACCAACGCTTTCGTCTAGTGCTTCGATAGCTTGCTCAGCCGCTTCGTAAACGCCAGTGTGACCAACCATATCTGCGTTCGGGTAGTTACAGATGATAGTATCGAACTTACCAGACTTGATAGCCGCAACCATCTTCTCTGTTAGCTCTGGAGAGCTCATTTCTGGCTGCATGTCGTAAGTTGCTACTTTTGGAGATGCAACAAGTTGACGCTCTTCGCCTTCGAATTCGTTCTCAATACCACCGTTGAAGAAGAACGTTACGTGCGCGTATTTCTCTGTTTCAGAGATACGTAGCTGAGTTTGACCTTGCTTAGATAGCCACTCACCGTAAGTGTTTTCTAGAGACGCAGGTGGGAATGCGATTGCTAGAGGGATGTCAGCCGCGTATTGAGTCAGCATCACGAAGTTGATTGCTGGGAATACAGCGCGCTCGAAGCCGTCAAATGCAGGAACGAATGCACGAGTGATTTGACGTGCACGGTCAGCACGGTAGTTCATGAAGATAACCGCATCGCCATCTTGCATGATTGCGTCTTCTTGACCTTCTGCTTTGATAGCTGTTGCTTTAACGAATTCGTCGTTTTCTTCACGAGCGTAAGCCGCTTCTAGACCTGCAACTGCCGTTTCTGCTGTGAACTCAGCTTTAGCTTGAGTTAGAAGATCGTAAGCAACTTGAACGCGATCCCAGTTGTTGTCACGGTCCATTGCGTAGTAACGACCTACTAGAGAAGCAACACGACCTTTACCTAGTTTCGCAAATAGATCTTGGAAACGTTGTAGTGAGTTTTCGGCACTACGTGGTGGCGTATCACGACCGTCTAGGAAGCAGTGTAGGTAGATCTTTTCAGCGCCACGAGCTGCTGCCATTTCAACGGCTGCGTAGATGTGGTCTTCGTGAGAGTGAACGCCACCAGGAGACATAAGACCCATGATGTGTACTGCTTTTTCAGCTTTTACTGCAGAGTCGATAGCTTCAACTAGTGCTGCTGTTTCAGCGAATTCACCGTCAGCGATAGACTTAGTGATACGAGTTAGATCTTGGTATACAACGCGACCTGCACCGATGTTGGTGTGACCAACTTCTGAGTTACCCATTTGACCGTCAGGTAGACCAACGTCCATGCCTGAAGCAGAGATTAGAGTGTTAGGGTTGTTCGCAATTAGTGCATCCATTACTGGTGTTTTAGCATTTGCAATTGCGTTACTTGCTGTGTCTTCACGGTAACCGTAACCGTCAAGGATAACTAGAGCCAATGGCTTCTTAGCAGACATAGTGATGACCTCATCAAATTTAAGTAACTTTCGGTGTAGAGCTTCGCTGCTCTATCTAACCTTGAAACAAAACTAGCGTAATTTTACTACACTTTTTAACCAAAACTGTAGGTTAAGATCAAATAATGTTTGCGATTTATTGTTGCTATCTTACAAGTTAGCAAGCAATCCGACTCAGTCAGCAAACGTGTTCCACAAGCATAGTCACTTTCAAGACGCTTTGTACGACCACCGAAATACTTTGGTGAAAAACTTTTTGTTGTGACCCATTGTGCGCTTTTTCGACCAGAAGTGAAGTCAATTACACCGATTGAATTGATAGGAGGAAGTGATAATAAGATTGCGTGAATAACACATCAGAAAAGCCTTGGGGCAAGCGCGTAGATCTCAATTATTCGTTAGAAAATTTTAACCCTCTCGCCTAAGACGACTAACCCCGCTATACTCCTGCTTTATTTTTCCGCCAACATTGCAAGAGCTCAAGACATGCAAGAGTACATTGATTTTTTCCAACAGAACATGATTCTATCTTTGGTTTGGGTAGGTCTTCTTGTCGCATTTATCATGAACCTCGTGAAATCAGCGACAGCCGCATACAAAGAGATTAACGTAAACCAATTGACTCACCTTATGAACCGTGAAAACGGCGTTGTGGTGGACATCCGCTCTAAAGATGAGTTCAAACAAGGTCATATCACCGACGCACTTCACATTTTGCCGTCTGATATCAAAGCAGGTAACTTTGGTAGCCTTGAAAACCGTAAATCAGACCCAATCATTGTGGTATGCAAAACGGGTCAAACCGCTCAAGAAAGTGCAAACCTACTAGCGAAAGCAGGCTTCGAAAACGTAAGCCTACTGAAAAACGGTTTGATTGCATGGAACGAAGCGAACCTTCCACTAGTACGTGGTAAGAAATAAGGTCGCGGTAAAACAATTTTGCCAGCCTCGTTTATATAAACTGAGCAAATAGAAAGCAGTTGAAGCACTAAGTTGTGATGCTTTGCACGTAATACGCGCTTCATCTAGTCAAGCTAGATTTGCTCAGTTAGTCTCAGGACAAACCATATTTCTGGGTTTAGAAAATCCTAGACCCAACAAATGTTTATTAAGGATTTAAAAATGGCTGAAGCAGCACCACAAGACGCACAACAAAACTTTGCAATTCAACGCATCTTCCTAAAAGACGTTTCTTTCGAAGCGCCTAACTCTCCAGTAATCTTCCAAAAAGAGTGGAACCCAGACGTTAAACTAGACCTAGACACTCAAAGCCGTGAGCTTGGTGAAGGTGTTTACGAAGTTGTTCTACGTCTAACAGTTACTGTTAAGAACGAAGAAGAAACAGCGTTCCTATGTGAAGTTCAACAAGGTGGTATCTTCACTGCTGAGCAAATGGAAGCAGGTCAACTTGCACATTGCCTAGGCGCATTCTGCCCGAACATCCTATTCCCATACGCTCGTGAAACTATCTCAAGCCTAGTGGTTAAAGGTACGTTCCCTCAACTGAACCTAGCACCAGTTAACTTCGACGCGCTATTCATGAACTACCTACAACAGCAAGCTCAACAAGGCGAAGCTGAAGCGTAATTCACGTTTTGTAAGTGACGTGTTGCCCTTCATAGAGAATGAGCACACGTCATATACCTGAAGAAAATGCACAAAGCGTCCTCTCAGCGATGCAATGTGCATTTTTTATTTCTGATAAAAGTTCCTAGTTCCTAACCCCTTGAGAGCGTAAACTCTAGCGATTATGAACTAGATTCTACTAGTAGAAAGACAATTAGGCGGTAGCATGACACAAGCAAATACAAACAATGCTTACGGTAAAGACATCGCAATGACTGTGATCGGTGCTGGCTCATACGGCACTTCTTTGGCAATCTCCCTTGCTCGTAACGGCGCGAACGTCATCCTATGGGGTCACGAGCCAGAGCACATGGCACGCCTTGAAGCAGACCGTGCCAACCACGAATTCCTACCTGGTATTGATTTCCCAGAGAGCTTGATCATTGAATCGGATTTAGAAAAAGCCGTTCAAGCAAGCCGTGACTTGTTAGTTGTGGTTCCTAGCCACGTTTTCGGCATCGTACTAAAAAGCTGTCAGCCTTTCCTACGTGAAGATTCTCGCATCTGTTGGGCAACCAAAGGTCTTGAGCCAGAAACCGGTCGCCTACTAAAAGAAGTGGCGTTTGACATCATCGGTGACAGCTATTCGCTAGCGGTACTGTCTGGCCCTACGTTTGCTAAAGAGCTTGCGATGGGTATGCCTACTGCCATCTCTGTTGCCTCGCCAGACGCAGACTTCGTTGCTGACCTACAAGAGAAAATTCACTGCAGCAAAACTTTCCGTGTCTACGCAAACAACGACTTTATCGGCATGCAACTTGGCGGTGCGGTGAAGAACGTTATCGCAATTGGCGCAGGTATGTCTGATGGTATCGGTTTTGGTGCCAATGCCCGTACAGCACTGATTACACGTGGTTTGGCAGAAATGAGCCGTCTTGGTGCCGCACTAGGCGCACAACCTGAAACCTTTATGGGTATGGCTGGCTTGGGTGACCTTGTTCTGACTTGTACAGACAACCAATCGCGTAACCGCCGTTTTGGTTTGGCACTAGGTCAAGGTAAAGACGTCGACACTGCGCAAGAAGAAATCGGTCAAGTCGTTGAAGGCTACCGCAACACCAAAGAAGTTTGGATGCTCTCTCAGCGCATGGGCGTAGAGATGCCAATTGTTGACCAAATTTATCAAGTATTGTATCAAGGAAAAGATGCACGCCTGGCAGCGCAAGATTTACTTGCTCGTGACAAAAAAGCCGAAGGAAAGTAGCACCCTAGCTCCCTTTGCACCTCATCTGAGAAGAATAGAAGTTGTCGGGTCACGGAAGAACCACTCAGGATATTGAGAATGAAACACTGCGAAAAACAAAAAGTCTGGAACAAAATTGTTTCAGAAGCCCGTGAGATGTCAGAGCAAGAGCCTATGCTGGCGAGCTTTTATCATGCGACCATTATTAAGCATGACAGCCTGTGTGCCGCATTGAGCTATATTCTGGCCAACAAATTAAACACTGCATCGATGCCTGCTATGGCAGTGCGTGAAGTGGTTGAAGAGGCATTTGCTGCCGATCCTACTATCACGGACGGCGCAGCTTGTGATATTTGTGCCACGGTCAATCGCGACCCCGCGGTTTCTATGTACTCAATGCCATTATTGTACTTAAAGGGCTACCATGCTCTGCAAGGCTACCGAGTAGCAAACTGGTTGTGGAAGCAAGGTCGTCACGCTCTTGCGACATATCTACAAAATCAGATTTCTGTTGCATGTCAGGTTGATATTCACCCTGCAGCGCGCATTGGTAGTGGTATCATGCTAGACCATGCAACCGGCATTGTGATTGGTGAAACGGCCGTTGTCGAAAACGACGTGTCTATTCTGCAAGATGTCACCCTAGGTGGTACCGGTAAAGAATGCGGTGACCGTCACCCGAAAATTCGCGAAGGCGTAATGATCGGCGCAGGTGCAAAGATTCTTGGCAATATCGAAGTGGGAGAAGGTGCCAAAATTGGCTCCTGCTCCGTGGTATTGCAAGCAGTGCCACCCCACACAACTGTGGCTGGTGTGCCTGCAAAAATCGTTGGTCGTCCGAAAACGGACAAACCTTCTCTCGATATGGATCAAGGCTTTAATGGCAAATCGCAAAGCTTTATCCATGGAGATGGTATTTAATCGTCATCTGATCCTTTGACAATAATGTGGTAGGTAACTCTCAAGTGCGAAAACAAAATCACCCAGTGCTACGCTCGGCTATTTTATTAACTTGTGCTTTATCTGCCACATATCCCCTCACCTCTTTCGCTGCCAGTCAGCAAGAGTTAAAAGGCGTTTCTAGCGAAATCAGCCGTCAGCGTAAATCGCTCACTTCTCAAGAAAAACAACTTAACGATCTGCAAAAGTCGCTTAAAGACCAAGAGCTTGGTATCTCGAAACTAGAAAGAGAAATTAAGCAAACTAAGGCGGAATTAGCGCAAGCCGATCAGAACATTAATAAGTTGGAAGAGAAAATTGCACTGCAAGAAGGCCAGCGCCAAGCGCAAGAGGAAGAGCTAAAACAACTGATTCAAACCTACTACGTCACGGAGCGTGCGAAAGCCAATGGGCATCTCCTTAACGAAGGCGTAGAAGAAGATCGCATCAGCCAATACTTTCAACATCTTGCCAAAGCTCGCGCGGAAGTCATTGATGCGATTACCAAAACCACTCAAGAGTTGGCGCACAACAAGAACCAACTCGAACTGGAAAAAGACCAAATTGAAACCTTGCTTAAACAGCAATCAGAAAAACGTTCGTCTTTAGCAAGCACGCAGTCGAAACGTAAAGGTACGCTGAGCAAGATTCAAAAGAGCATCAAAGATGACAAACGTTACTTAGCAGAACTGCAACGTAACGAAACCCGTCTAAAGGCCGAGATAGCGAAAGCCGCAAAACGTAACGCAGTACCGATGGATGGTATTGCGAAACAACGTGGCAAACTGCCCTGGCCACTGAAAGGCCGAGTGCTGCATAACTTCGGAACCAGACAGACTGGCCAAGTAAACTGGAAAGGCATGGTGCTTTCAGCAAGCTACGGTCAACAAGTCAAAGCCGTTTACCCAGGTACCGTTGTATTCGCCGAATACTTGCGTGGTTATGGTCTAGTCGTTCTACTCGACCACGGTAAAGGTGACATGACGCTCTACGGTTACAACCAAGCATTGACCAAAAAAGAAGGCGATAAGGTAACAGCCGGTGAAGTGATTGCCCTTGCGGGTGATACAGGTGGTCAAGACAGGCCTTCACTGTACTTCGAAATTCGCCGTAACAGTGAAGCGCAAAACCCGAAATCTTGGTTAAAGCGTTTGTAGCTATCATTTATCATCGCAGTTCTAAGCTGCACTATCGTGACACAAAAAACAAAGGAGCCACTCGGCTCCTTTGTTGTATGTCTATTTTGGAAAATGCTATGCGTAGTAGGTTTCGACCGCATCAATAAAGGCACTAACATCATCTTTGCTTAGCGCATTGATACCCGCCGCAGCCTCTCGACCACCACCTGTCGGGAACTGTCCACACACCGCCACGGCACCTTGCTTGTTATTCAATGGCGCGCGAAGAGAAACCGTGTAAGTACCGTCTGCATTTTCTGTTAATACCGCATGCGCAGAGTCTGGGGTTTGGTTTGCAAGCCAGTTGCCATAAACGCCGCTAATTCGACGTGATGCTGCATTGTTTGGCAGTTCAAATAGCTTGAGCTTCGCACTCTCGTGAGTAGCAGGAACCGCCTGCGCCGCATCCATATCTTGTTGATAAGCCGATTGTAATTGGTAGTAAGGTGACGCTTTATCTGCAATCGCATCGAATGGTGAAACGTATTGCTTTAACGCTTGATACAAGTCCGCTGGGTGAAAATGCAGGTCGTCTACTTTAGAGCCATAGCCGTTGTAGTTAATCAACGTCCCGAGCTCTTTTAGTTGTGCTTTCTGCTCTTGATTAAGTCCGGCTTTGTCCGCCAATGCATCCGCTTTAGCGATCAAGTTATCGCCATAAGCAGCGGTGATCGCCCATGTATGAAAACGGCCATCAAGCAGTTTATCGATAATCAATGCAGTACACATGTTGGCATCGAGATCGATGTGCGCGTCCAAATTACCATGTTGAGGAATCTCGCCCGCCTTGTGGTGATCGGCGTAGAAGACATGCGCGCCTTGAGCCAAAGCTTGCTCTAGACCTACCATGTTCTTTTCCATTGAAATGTCCAATACTGTCAGCTCATCACCCGCTTGCACATCCACTTTTTCCATCAGTTTGATGTCGCGCTTTACGCCTGTCACCAACTCAGCGTTGATAGGATCCGCTAAGCGCAATTGCAGCAATGCGATGATGCCGTCGGCATCGCCATTAAAAATGTCGTAATTCATTGAACGATAGTTCCTTTATCGAGAATCATCTTCCACTAGAAAGTATGGAAGAGCATGAGTTCTATTGTGCGAAATGAGCACAGCAAGTCAACTCAAGGAAGGAGTTGAAAATGAGAGCTGCGCTCTAAACCTTAAGCGTTGAGCCATACTCTCATTTTCTGAAATGAATAAGGAGGGAAAATAGTATTAACTGTGCAGACGACTCACTGCTTCTTCAAGCAAAAGCAACTGTTCCATGCCCTGCTCGGTCGCCACGGGTTTCACCACGTTAAGCATCTGCAACATGCCTTGTTTCACCATTAGCTCAGTAATATCGGTCTTTGATGACATCGCCGATTGGTAAGCTAACCAACTACACGCAATAAGATGCAGCGTGCAAACCAGTGATTTCAACTGCTCTTGGTCGACATTCAACAGCTTCAGCGACACAAACTCTTGCATGATTGCAATGAGGTTGGCTTGCAGCTTCTCTTGAACATCAATGTATTCATCATGCAGTTGCTCATCTCGAGAAAGGATTTCTGGCAGGTTCGCGTAGAAAAAACGGTACTTCCACATCAGAGTGAAGATTGAATCGAGGTAGCTTTTCAGCATGGTCAGGCTCTCTTGAGAACCTTGAATTGGAGTAAAGCGTTCTAGCAGTTCCGCAGAGTAAAGCGCGAAAATCTCACGCACGATTTCTTGTTTGTTACGGAAGTGGTAGTAAAGATTGCCTGGGCTAATTTCAATATGATCAGCAATGTGGTTAGTTGTAATATTGCGCTCACCATGTTGGTTAAACAACTCCAGTGCGGCATAAACGATTTTGTCGCGCGTTTTCATGGTTATCGTATTCCCTCTTCATTATCGAATCGAGTATAGCGACTTCACCAACCTAGGTCGATAGAGGCTCCAAATACGGTAACATAGCAGACCAGTTAGAATGCCAATCGAGTTCGCAATCAAGTCGTGCCAAGAGGTTTGACGCCCCACATAACCTTGTAAAACTTCAATCACAGCGCTGAATAACAGAATGCTCAGAGCCACCGTCCAACGCTGACGCCAGCTTGCTACACAGAAGCAGCCCAAGAAACCAAAACCACTGTACGCCATCGCGTGCTGCATCTTATCTAAGTACGCAATATCCCCCCAATCTTGCAACTCTCCCGAGCTCAAAGATAGGTAAGCAATTAATGTCGCGTAACTCAGTAGCACCAAACGTGCAGCGGTCAGATTCATCGTCAATCCTTAAGCAATTGGGAATGGGAAAGCAGTTACTTGGTCAATATGGTCACAACCAAGAGCCAACATAATCAAGCGATCAACGCCGAGCGCCACACCGGCACAATCTGGCAAGCCTGCCTCTAACGCGCCAATCAAGTGATAATCGATCGGCTGTGGCTTAAGACCCATTTCCAGACGCTTAGCGTTATCTTGTTCAAAGCGAGCCAATTGCTCTTTCGGGTTATCTAGCTCGTGGAAACCGTTCGCTAACTCAATACCTTTGAAGTACACCTCAAAACGATCAGCAACGCGATTGTCTTGTGGATTAATCTTCGCTAATGCGGCTTGCGATGCAGGGAAGTCATAAACAAATGCCGGTACTTGCTGGCCAATCTTAGCTTCCACACCAATGCTGAATAGCAGTTGCAGCAAGGTATCGCGATCTTCTTCAGGCTCAGCAATGTCGCTCAGACCCAGCTTTGCTGCGACTACTTTTAGCTCTTGCATCGAGCCTTCTAACGGACACACGCCAAGCACATCAATAAAGGCTTGCTGGTAAGTCATTCGTTCAGCAGCGCCGCACTTCAATACCAGTTGTAGCAGGTCATCCATTTCGTCCATCAGCTTGTGGTGATCAAAGTCGATGCGGTACCACTCCAACATGGTGAATTCAGGATTGTGGTGACGACCATTCTCTTCATTACGAAACGCTTTGTTGATTTGGTAGATACAACCACTGCCTGCCGCTAGTAAGCGCTTCATATGGAATTCAGGGCTAGTCATAAAGAACAGCTTGCTGCCATCGGCATAGCCTGGGCCAACAAACTCGGTCTGGAAAGTATGCAAATGAATGTCGGTCACAGTGGCGTGACTCATGGCTGGCGTGTCGACTTCCATCACCTGTCGCTCGGCAAAGAATTGACGAATAGCGGTGATCAACGCGGCACGTTGACGAAGTTGTTCCATAGAAGCAGTAGGTTGCCAGGTCGTTTGCATAACAAGACTCTCAATACATAAGTGAGCGAGGAAAATAGCAATTTTGTCACGCTTTGCCTAGCTCGGCGAGGGGGGATTCATCTTAATTGTATTGGTCTAAATACGAATAAAACTCGATCAGAACTGAAGCAAGTATTCCACGTTCTACAGTACAAAAAACACTCACAACTTACCCTATTATCAATGAGGGTAATATCGTGCAACACCTGTGTAACATTGAGCAGCTTTACGTTTATCCCTCAACTGTTTCGTGCCGTGATAGCAGTCACATAACCTAGAATTTCTATGCTCTCGTGTGCATTACCGGAGAAAAAACCCAAATACATCAATTTTTCTGCCATAAGGCTCCCCTACACTAACCCTACTACTTTTGAGGGATAGCCTAAAAACGGTGCCCTCACACTCACAATAACAAGCGGATTTCCGCAATCACACACTGGAGGATAACTGTGCAAACTATCACCACAGATATCGCAGTCATCGGCGCAGGCGGCGCTGGTCTTCGTACTGCTATTGCAGCGGCTGAAGCAAACCCGGACTTAGAAGTAGCGCTTATTTCTAAAGTTTACCCAATGCGCTCCCATACGGTTGCTGCAGAAGGTGGCTCAGCAGCAGTTATCAAGGATGAAGATAGCTTAGACAACCACTTCAACGACACTGTTGGCGGTGGTGACTGGCTATGTGAACAGGACGTTGTTGAATACTTTGTAGAGAACGCGACTCGCGAAATGATCCAAATGGAGCAATGGGGTTGCCCATGGAGTCGTAAAGAGAACGGTGAAGTCAACGTACGCCGCTTTGGTGGTATGAAGGTTGAACGTACTTGGTTCGCTGCAGATAAAACGGGCTTCCACATGCTTCACACGCTATTCCAGACGTCGATGAAGTACGACAACATCAAGCGCTTTGATGAGTACTTTGTTGTCGACTTGCTTGTTGATGAAGGTGAAGTACAAGGTCTGATTGCAATCCACATGTCTGAAGGTGAGTTGATTACGATTAAAGCGAAGTCTGTTGTACTAGCAACAGGTGGCGCAGGTCGCGTTTACCACTGTAACACCAACGGCGGTATCGTAACGGGCGACGGCATGGCGATGGCTTACCGTCACGGCGTTCCTCTACGTGATATGGAATTCGTTCAGTACCACCCAACAGGTCTTCCTGGCACGGGTATCCTGATGACTGAAGGTTGTCGTGGTGAAGGCGGTATCATCGTCAATAAAGACGGCTACCGTTACCTACAAGACTACGGTATGGGCCCAGAGACTCCAGTGGGTCAACCTAAGAACAAATACATGGAACTTGGTCCACGTGACAAAGTTTCTCAAGCTTTCTGGCACGAGCAACAGAAAGGCAACACCATCAAACACCCTCTTGGTGATGTGGTGCATCTAGACCTTCGCCACCTAGGTGAAGAGTACCTACAAGAGCGTCTACCGTTCATCTGTGAGCTAGCGAAAGCTTACGTGAACGTTGACCCTGCAAAAGAGCCAATTCCAATTCGTCCAACGGTTCACTACACCATGGGTGGTATTGAAACCAACGGCGAATGTGAAACTCGCATTAAAGGTCTATTCGCGGTTGGCGAATGTGCGTCTGTTGGTCTTCACGGTGCAAACCGTCTAGGTTCTAACTCGCTGGCTGAGTTCGTAGTATTCGGTCGCGTTGCGGGTGAACAAGCGGTGAAACGCGCGGCAGAATTCAAAGGCTGGAACGAAGAGTCTATCGCGACTCAAGTGAAAGCTGTAGAAGATCGCATTGCTGCTCTAATGAACCAAGAAGGCGATGAAAACTGGGCAGATATCCGTACTGAAATGGGTCACACCATGGAAGCGGGTTGTGGTATCTACCGCCAAGAAGATTTGATGCAAGCAACGATTGAAAAGATCACTGAGCTGAAAGAGCGTTACAAGAAAATCAGCATCAAAGACAAAGGCAAAGTGTTCAACACTGACCTTCTATACGCTATCGAAGTGGGTTACGGCCTGGAAGTCGCAGAAGCGATGGTTCACTCTGCAATCCTGCGCAAAGAATCTCGTGGTGCCCACCAACGTCTAGACGATGGTTGTACAGAGCGTGATGACGTGAACTTCCTGAAACACTCGCTTGCTTTCTTCAAAGAAGATGCAGCACCAAGTATCGACTACAGCAACGTGACGATTACTAAGTCACAGCCTAAAGCGCGTCTATACGGTGAAGCAGCAGAGAAAGCAGCAGCAGCTGAAAAAGCCGCTGAAGCAGAAGCGAAGAAGGCAGAGGAGCAAGCATAATGTCATCAAACCGCATTCAAAAAGTCGACATTCTGCGTTACGACCCAGAGAAGGACGCAGAACCATATACTCAAACGTTCGAAGTACCTTTTGATGAAACCATGTCTGTACTTGACGCACTTGGCTACATCAAAGATCACCTAGATAAAGATCTGTCTTACCGCTGGTCTTGTCGTATGGCGATCTGTGGTTCTTGCGGCATCATGGTAAACAACGTGCCTAAGCTAGCTTGTAAGAGCTTCCTACGTGATTACCCGAATGGCGTAACTATCGAGCCACTAGCAAACTTCCCAATCGAGAAAGACTTGATCGTGGATATGACGCCGTTCATCGAGCGCTTAGAAGCAATCAAACCTTACATCATTGGTAACGACCGCAAACCAGAAGACGGTACAAACCTACAAACACCAGAGCAAATGGCGAAATACAAGCAGTTTGCTGGCTGTATCAACTGTGGTCTTTGCTACGCAGCATGTCCTCAGTTCGGTTTGAACCCTGAGTTCATCGGCCCTGCAGCACTGACTCTGGCACACCGTTACAACCTAGACAGCCGTGACAACGGTAAAGATGAGCGTATGAAGCTGATCAATGGTGAAAACGGCGCTTGGGGTTGTACATTCGTAGGTTACTGTTCTGAAGTTTGTCCGAAGAACGTTGACCCAGCAGCGGCAGTAAACCAAGGCAAAGTGGAGTCTTCTATGGACTTCGTAATTGCGATGTTGAAACCTGATGGTTCACCAAAGAAAGTGGAGGCATAAGGATGAGCAACCGTAAACCTTACGTTCGTGAAGTAAAACGCACTTGGTGGAAGAACCATCCTTTCTACCGCTTCTACATGCTACGTGAAGCAACTGTGCTCCCTCTGATCCTGTTCACTATCTTCCTGACTTTCGGTCTAGGTTCACTAGTGAAAGGCCCAGAAGCTTGGCAAGGTTGGTTGGAGTTCATGGCAAACCCTATCGTGGTAGCGATCAACATCGTTGCACTACTAGGTAGCCTATTCCACGCACAAACTTTCTTCAGCATGATGCCACAAGTTATGCCAATTCGTCTGAAAGGCAAACCAGTGGATAAGAAAATCATCGTTCTGACTCAGTGGGCAGCAGTTGCGTTCATCTCACTGATCGTTCTCATCGTGATGTAAGGAGCTTGAGTAATGAAACCGAATTATAGTGTTAATACAGCACCGAAACGTTCTGATGAGCCAATCTGGTGGGGTCTATTTGGTGCCGGTGGTACTTGGTTCGCAATGATCACGCCAATCACGGTACTCGTACTCGGCATCCTAGTTCCACTAGGTGTGATTGATGCAGAAGCAATGAGCTACGAGCGCGTGTCTGAATTCGCAACTAGCATCATTGGCGCACTGTTCATCATCGGTACGCTAGCGTTGCCAATGTGGCATGCGATGCACCGTGTACACCACGGCATGCACGACCTTAAATTCCACACAGGTGTGGTAGGTAAGATCGCATGTTACGCGTTTGCAGGTCTTATCTCTGCACTGGCTGTTGTCTTTATCTTCATGATTTAAGACGCTGACGGAAATGAAAAAAGCTGGCATATCGCCAGCTTTTTTATTGCCTGTTATTTATGTTTATCTTCAGCGCTATTCGTTTTAGACACTATTCAATAAAGGTCGCGATTTCATCCAGTGACTTTTTGTGCATTGCATGTTCTGGAATGGTTGCGTTTTCTTCCGGATAACCGGTCACAATCAACATGTACGGACGGTCAACATCGTTGTCTCGCCCACAAATCTTACTCAAGAAACTCATCGGCTTTGGCGTGTGAGTCAACGTACCCAAACCTGCATTGTGCAGTGCTTGAAGTAAAAAGCCTGTGGCAATCCCGACTGACTCGTGCACGTAATAGTTAGTTTGTTCCCCATCGTTACTCATGCCGCCCTTCTTCTGCGAAAACACCGCAATCAACCATGGTGCTTTTTCTAGATAAGGCTTACTGGCATTGGTACCGAGTGGCTTCAGTGCATCTAACCATTCTTGCCCTGCTCTCCCTTCATAGAAAGAACGCTCTAGTTCTTCAGCGGCTTGGCGGATCTGCCCTTTCACTTCCGCACAGTTAATCGCAACAAAATGCCAAGGCTGATGGTTTGCCCCACTCGGAGCTGTACCTGCTGCTCGAATGCAATGCTCAATCACTTCTTTCGCCACTGGACGATCAGAGAAGCTACGAATGGAATGACGGCGTTGAAGTTGCTCAAGATTATGTACAGCTCTTGCTGCCATTTCTTGTGGTGGGTATTCAACAAAATCATTGAGTGGGTGATGTTGTTCTTGATTCGACATAGTGCTTCCTTGCGCTTGTTGGGTGTCGATTTACTATAGCTACAAATTTCACCCTCGCCTTTTTATCTTCATAAAATCAATGTGATATTGAGATAAAGCGCAAATATTCAGCAATAGATAACCAACAAAAAAGAGAGGCCGATAACACGTATCAGCCTCTGCATTACTCTGATTTGTACAGTTATCAGAGCTTTTGGTCACCCATGATCTTTTTGCTTTTTTAGCTTTTGACCACCCATGATCTTATTGCTGTGTGACCTTCTTGGTTTGGTCCATTAAGCCCAATGCGCCAAAGCCCGTAATGACATCAAGGTTGGTTTTAAGACCCGTTTCTTCACCACCACCGATGTAGTTTTGTGGCATCTGCACTTGGAAGTTTTGCAGGTTGTTATACAGCGAGTTCGCCACATCTCGGTTCAACTCTGCCAAGTACACTTCTCGGTTTGCACCCAGTGCTGCGTACTTCGCTTTCAAGACTTCCGCTTCTGCACGGCCTTTTTCAAGAATCGCTTTTGCTTCAAATTCCGCTGATAGAGCGTTGGCTTTTTGAATCGCTAGGTTAGCTTCCGCAATCGCTAACTCTTTCTCTTTTTCCACCTCAGCCAGTCGCTTGGTTTTTTCGACTTCGACGATTTCACGCTCCGCAATTTGACGTGCAACTTCGACTTCTTTTTGCTGAGCGATGATCGCGAGCTCTTTACTACGTTGAGCATCTTGTACTTCACGGGTACGTTGAATCTCTTTACGTAACTGCTCAGTCTCTGCTTGCGCTTTCGAGGTCTCTTGCTCCTGAATCGCACGGATACGGTCTGCTACTAAGCGTTTTTTATCTGCCAGCAATTGATCAAGCTGCTTCTCTGGTTGCGGGTCACCGATGGTCACCTGCGTCACTTGAATACCGTATTGCTGTAGCGGGTTATCCTGACGGATTGGTTGGCCTGTGTTGTCCACAACCGGTACCGTCTTCCAAACCAGTTGGTTAGTGCGTTGCAGTTGGTTCGCGTTCGACTGATTCGCACCCACCGGAGCCAGATCTAGCTCTTCCACTTCAACTTGACGACGCTCTGTCAGATAAATACCTTCACGCAGTTGGTCACCCAATTTGGATTTGAACTGGTTCAAGCCGCCTTGGAAAAACTCTTCACCTGTGTATTGAGTCGCGGTAATCACCGTCACGTTACGTGCGTTCTTCACTAACAATGCATCGATTAGGTTGCTGTTGTTGCGGAACTCTTTATGCATCTTCTTAACCGCTTCTGGGTCATTACTTAACTTGAAGCGGAATGTCACAGGGATCTGACCAATGTAGGTATCGGCAAAGCGAACCTGAATCGCATCAAGGCGTTGATAAAAATCTTCGCCCTTGCTGTTACCAAATGACACGGTGATCACTTGGTCATACTTAGTGATCTTGGACAGAAACGGCATGCGAAAGTGAATGCCCGGTTCTGTGAATACGTCTAATTCACCAGTGATGTTGTTCTGATGCACATAGCTGTAACCCGCATCGGTCATCAGCACTGAGCTGTTAATCGTTAAGCCTATTGCCAGCAGCGGAATACCAAATACGGCTGCTTTCAATCCTTTATGTAGTAACTGACGTCTCTCTTCCACCTTTAAACCTCGTCCTAAGCCTCTGCTTTCCATTTTGCTCTCCTTTTTGGATTGTCATTGAGTTAAATCGATAAAAATCAAATTGCTATACAACTCGCTGACAACGAGGACTAATGTATCAAATTGTTACATTAAGAAATAATCGAAAGATTCATGAAATAAATAAGATTTTTACGAATAATATAAAATCATCAGGAATTTGCGGAAGATATCGATGTTTTGTACAGAGGCATCAAAGAGAGGAAAATGACAGACAATAAAAAAGGCCGCCGAAGCGACCTTTTCAATCAGAAAGTCTAAGGTGAATTACTTCACACGACCTACGTATTCACCAGTACGAGTGTCAACTTTGATCACTTCGCCGATTGCGATGAATAGTGGTACACGTACTACAGCGCCAGTTGATAGTGTTGCTGGTTTACCACCTGTACCTTGAGTATCACCTTTCAGACCTGGATCTGTGTCAGTAACTTCTAGTTCAACGAAGTTTGGTGGAGTAACAGTAATTGGGTTACCGTTCCAAAGCGTGATCATACAAGTGTTGTTTTCTACCAACCACTTAGCGTTTTCACCAACCGCTTTCAAGTCAGCAGCGATCTGCTCGAAAGTTTCGTTGTTCATAAAGTGGTAGAATTCGCCGTCTGAATATAGATAATCTAGGTCGATATCCATTACGTCTGCCACTTCACAAGTGTCACCAGACTTGAATGTTTTCTCTAGCACTTTACCAGAAAGAAGTTTACGAATTTTAACGCGGTTGAACGCTTGGCCTTTACCTGGTTTAACGTATTCGTTTTCCAGAATTACACAAGGCTCGTTATCAAGCATTAACTTAAGGCCGCCTTTAAATTCATTGGTGCTAACTGTAGCCATTTTTTCCTCTTACATTCTTAGAGCTAAATTCAATGCCGCACATAATAACCCGAAAAGTCGAATCTGTTGAGCAAAACTGGCTCAAACAGTTAGCGAATGGGATCTCTGATCCTGCAAAATTGCTGGAAATATTGGAAATTGATCCATCGCCATGGCTGGACGGGTTTGCTGCGCGCAAGCTGTTTGCACAGCGTGTACCGCAAAGTTTTGTCGATAGGATGGAAAAAGGCAATCCTTACGATCCACTTTTGCGCCAAGTTTTACCTTTGAGCGAAGAGTTTGAGGTCCATGAAGGCTATTCCAATGATCCTTTGGAAGAGCAAGACAACGAACTCCCTGGGTTGCTGCACAAATACCGCAACCGAGCCTTAATGATCGTGAAAGGTGGCTGCGCGGTGAATTGCCGTTACTGCTTCCGTCGTCACTTCCCTTATCAAGAGAATAAAAGCGGCAAGCAAGCATGGACAAAGTGCTTAGAGTACATGGCGCAACAACCAGAGCTGAACGAAGTGATCTTCTCTGGTGGTGATCCTTTGATGGCGAAAGACGATGAGATCCACTGGCTGCTTGAACACATCGCACAAATTCCACACATCAAACGCCTGCGTATTCACAGCCGTTTGCCAGTGGTAATTCCTGCTCGTATCACTGATGAGCTATGCCAACTACTTCGCGCTTCTCGTCTGCAAACCGTGTTGGTGACGCACATCAACCACGCTAACGAAATCAACGCTGAATTTGCCGCTAAAATGGCGAAGCTTAAGCAAGCCGGAGTGACCTTGCTAAACCAAGCGGTATTGCTGAAAGACGTTAACAACAGCATTGAAGCACAAGTTGCATTAAACGAAGCCTTGTTTGATGCGGGCATTTTGCCTTACTACTTGCACGTATTAGATAAAGTCCAAGGTGCGGCGCACTACTTTGTTTCCGATGAAGAAGCCAAAACAATCATGCGCGGTGTGATCACGCGAGTTTCCGGTTACCTAGTGCCTAAACTAACCCGTGAAATTGGCGGTCGTCCAAGTAAAACGCCTCTGGATCTGCATCTAGAGTAAGTTGCTAGCCGTATAAAGGTTGTCGTTACGAGCAAAAGCTTTTGTTCGATCGAACGGTCTTATCTATGCATACTCCGCAAATTTGGAGGTTAAGATGCAAGCAACTTTTGAACACTATTTCGATCTTGGCCCATTCAGTTGGGCGGCATTACTTTGCTGCGCAATCAATGGTTTGATGATTGGCATTGAGCGTCAAACTCGAGGTAAACCCGTTGGTATTCGTACTGCAATTCTCGTCATATCAGGTACTTACCTATTTATGTCAATGGCGGTTTCACTTTCACCAAACACGTTAGACCAAGCTCGTGTTCTTGGGCAGATCATTACTGGTGTTGGCTTTTTAGGTGCTGGTGTGATGATGACTCAAGACGGCAAAATCCACGGTGTGACTTCAGCAGCAGTAATTTGGGTATTGGCAGGCTTGGGCTTGATGATTGGCTTAGGTTACTTATCGCAGTCGATCATTATTACCGTGTTGGCATTGACCGTTTTGCTCGGTGTAGACCGGGCAGAAAACCGCGTCAAAGCTTTGCGCCGCGGTGTGCACCAGAAAATGCAGCAGCGAAAAACATCTACACGTTTGATCAAATAATCCATTCAATAAAAAAGACCCCGACGTCTCGCCGGGGTCTTTTTGTATCTGGCATTTATCGTGGAAGGTCGCGGAACTTATTTCGCAAAGTTCACGATAGGGAAACACTTGAAGAAACCGTTGTCCGCACAGTTTAGAAGACCAATTTGAACACCATCGATTTGATCAGTCATGTTGAAGACACCAAGCTGGAAGTTAGATTTTTTAGAGATACTTGCCAGACCAATGTCTGCCATTGTGTAACCTTCAGAGTAGTTCACCGCACTCCAGTTCAAACCTTTCACATTGTTTGTTACGTTCACTGCACCCAAGTTAACACCATTCGTCTGACCTTGGTTCCAGTTAAATAGACCCAGAGAAGCACCCGTCATTTCTTGATTTACTTTTGATGCACCAAAGAAAAGACCGAAGTTCACACCGGTTGTACGATCTGTTTCAGACATACCAAGTAGAGAGAAATCGACACCTTTCACTTCGTTCACCTGACCGTGAAGAACAGCAAGACGCACACCACCAACTGAGGAGTTAGAAGGCGCGTTCGTGTTGTCGATTGTAGAGAACATAACTGGTGAGCTGTCAGCAAGAGCAACAGGTGAAGCGATAACGGCTGTAACAGCCAGTGACGTCATTAGCTTTTTCATTTTCATCTCCATGGGGATTTGTCTTTTACAACATAGTGTAGTGTTCAGAGTTTGCGCTATTTTTAGTTGATGAATGTTAGCGCTAAGTCATATTTAACTGAGTGAATATTTAACCCAATAATTCACACGCATTATTTATCCGCTTTTTTCCTAAACTCTGATGATTAGTAACCACTCAATTTCGAGTGTTTCCGTCAATGTTCTCAGCACTCAGCTCAATCCAATGACACCTTGCTCTGCTATGTCTAACGAAGAAGAATCAGAATTTCCCTACAACTCAATCTCACCAACAAACAGCCTCAATTAACAGACATAAAAAAGCCGAGGCATTCACCTCGGCTTCCTAGTTTGGTTTGGTCGTTTGTCTTTAAGCTATAACGTCTTAGAGCAAAGAGAAAGCGCGGAGTTTACGCACGTAAATGAGCACTTTCGGTGCAGCTATAAGGCGTTAGAGCGACAAGACAAGCAGCAAATTACATCATGCCGCCCATACCACCCATACCGCCCATACCGCCCATACCACCCATGTCAGGCATACCTGCGCCTTCTTTTTGTGGTAGGTCAGTAACCATCGCTTCAGTTGTGATCATTAGACCTGCAACTGATGCTGCAAATTGTAGAGCAGAACGCGTTACTTTAGTTGGATCTAGGATACCCATCTCTAGCATGTCGCCGTACTCGCCTGTTGCTGCGTTGTAGCCGTAAGAACCTTCACCTGCTTTCACGTTGTTCGCTACTACTGACTCTTCATCACCTGCGTTCTTCGTGATTTGACGGATTGGCGCTTCCATTGCACGTAGTGCAACGCGGATACCAACGTTTTGCTCTTCGTTGTCGCCTTCTAGGTCAACAATCTTAGATGCTGCACGGATTAGTGCTACACCACCACCAGCAACAACGCCTTCTTCAACCGCTGCGCGAGTTGCATGTAGTGCGTCTTCTACGCGGTCTTTCTTCTCTTTCATTTCAACTTCAGTTGCTGCACCAACTTTGATTACTGCAACACCGCCTGCTAGCTTAGCAACGCGCTCTTGTAGTTTCTCTTTGTCGTAGTCTGAAGTTGCATCTTCGATTTGCTGACGGATTTGAGCAACACGACCTTGGATCATTGCTTCTTCACCCACGCCATCGATGATGGTTGTGTTTTCTTTTGTGATTGCAACGCGCTTCGCTTGACCTAGGTCTTCTAGTGCTACTTTTTCTAGCTCTAGACCCACTTCTTCAGAAATCACGATACCGCCAGTTAGGATAGCGATATCTTGTAGCATTGCTTTACGACGGTCACCAAAACCAGGCGCTTTCACTGCTGCTACTTTAACGATGCCACGCATGTTGTTCACAACTAATGTTGCTAGTGCTTCACCTTCTACGTCTTCAGCGATGATCAGTAGCGGGCGAGATGCTTTTGCTACTGCTTCTAGTGCTGGAAGAAGTTCACGGATGTTCGATACTTTCTTATCGATCAGAAGGATGAATGGGTTTTCTAGATCAACAGAACCTGCTTCTTGGTTGTTGATGAAGTAAGGAGATAGGTAACCGCGGTCGAACTGCATACCCTCTACTACGTCTAGCTCATCTTGTAGTGCTTGACCTTCTTCAACTGTGATAACACCGTCGCGGCCAACTTTTTCCATTGCTTCAGCAATGATGTTACCTACGCTTGAGTCAGAGTTCGCAGAGATAGTACCAACCTGTGCGATAGCTTTAGTGTCGTTACACTCAACAGATAGCTCTTTTAGTTGCTCAACTGCTGCGATAACTGCTTTGTCGATACCGCGCTTAAGGTCCATTGGGTTCATACCCGCTGCAACTGCTTTTAGACCTTCATTTACGATTGCTTGCGCCAGTACAGTTGCTGTTGTTGTACCGTCACCCGCTGCGTCGTTTGCTTTAGACGCAACTTCTTTAACCATTTGTGCGCCCATGTTCTGGAACTTGTCTTCCAGCTCAATTTCACGCGCTACTGATACACCATCTTTAGTGATTGTTGGTGCACCAAAAGATTTGTCTAGAACTACGTTACGACCTTTAGGACCCAGTGTTACTTTTACTGCGTCCGCTAGAACGTTTACGCCTTCTAGCATTTTAACTCGTGCGTCATTACCAAATTTAACGTCTTTAGCAGCCATCTTTGATTTCCTTTCTAAATTCTGTTTTTGATTGCGTTTTGAATCAGAGCAAAAAATTACTCAACGATTGCTATTAGTCGACAATAGCCATGATGTCGTTTTCAGACATGATAAGAACTTCTTTGCCGTCGATCTTCTCAGTCTTAGTGCCGTAACCTTCAGCGAAGATAACGGTATCACCAACTTTAACGTCCAGCGGTAGCACTGTGCCGTTCTCTAGGATGCGGCCCTTACCCACAGCTAGAACAACACCGCGAGTCGATTTTTCCGCAGCAGAACCAGTTAAAACGATGCCACCAGCTGACTTAGATTCAACTTCTTTACGTTCAACGATAACTCGGTCATGTAATGGACGAATGTTCATCGGTCGTCTCTCCTGAAAATTTCCATGATTATTTGATAATTGCCCGCTCAGGGGCACGTGATCTGTATATAAGGGCAAAGCTAAGGATCCCAAGGGGTAGACGTGAAATTTTTGTGACTTAGTTAAAATAACCAGCAGCTAAGCAACGGTTTGCGTGCGAAATGCTCGCTCGCCGAGGCAATGGCTTTCTTGTATCCTTGCCCTTCCCTCACCAGATAGACGTCAAAAATGTTGGAAAAGAATAAGCCGGGCAACCAGGCCGAAGACAAACATGGTTTGTTGACCGCCCCCATTCCCGACACCTTACGCAAAATGACCGTACCTATGACCATGGGCATGATCGCGATTTTGATGTTTAACTTGGTCGATACCTTTTTTATCTCACTGTTGGGTACCGAAGCGCTCGCCGCGATCAGTTATACCTTCCCAGTGACCTTTGCGGTGAACTGCATCACCATGGGCATTGGGATGGGCCTGTCGACCAATATAGGCCGCTTACTTGGCCAAGGGCAGTCTTCCCAAGCCGCTCGTTTTACCAGTCATGGCTTACTGCTTGCCGTTGCCCTAGTCACTATCGCTTCGACATTGGGCTTCTTTACTATCGAACCTTTGTTTAGCTTCCTAGGCGCAAAAGAAGACTCTATCCCACTGATTGAGCAGTATATGCAGGTTTGGTATTTGACCATTCCTCTATTAGTGATTCCAATGGCGGGCAACAGTGCCATTCGCGCCACAGGTGACACCAAAACTCCAGCCAAGATCATGATGCTCGCAGGGCTTATTAACGGCATTCTCGACCCGTTACTGATCTTTGGCTATGGCCCTTTCCCTGAGCTCGGCATTCAAGGCGCTGCGATTGCCAGTGCATTCAGTTGGCTTGGTGCGTTGTGCGGTTCTTTCTATGTACTGATCAAACGCGAAAAGCTGCTTGCCGCGCCGCAATGGTCGCTCATCAAACAAGACTGGCAGCAAACACTTAAGATAGGCACACCCGCCGCCCTATCGAATGCCATGACGCCACTCTCTGGCGCGATTCTGATGATGATACTTTCCAGTCACGGTACTGCAGCGGTGGCCGCTTATGGCGCGGCGCAGCGTATTGAGTCAATTTTGATTCTGGTGCTGATGTCGCTTACCTCTGCACTCACCCCGTTTATGGCGCAAAATTTCGGAGCCAATAACCCTGCTCGTGCTTTCTCTGGCTGGTTCCTGAGCATGCGCTTTGCGGTGGTCTTCCAAGGCTTTATCTTTTTGATGATGGTGCCTCTTAGCATTCCTCTTGCTGCGCTTTTCTCTCAAGAAGCAGCGGTAAAAGACTTGTTGTGGCATTACCTCTTAGTCGTGCCATTTAGCTACGGCTTCCAAGGGATTGTGATGATGCTGGTGAGTGGCTATAACGCGATGCACAAACCGCTGCGCGCCTTCCAATGGAGCTTTATGCGCTTGTTCGTCTTTACGTTACCAGCGGCATGGGTTGGCAGTCAGCTTTATAGCATCGAAGGTTTGTTTATAGGCATTGCTCTGGGTAACACCTTAGGTGGGTTGTTAGGTTATCTCTTTGCCCTGCGCGAGCGTCGCCTGACGTTAGCAGAGCATGCGAGTTCTTAACTCGGCACAGAGCCTGTCTCAAACAAACTTCAGCTCAGGTAAATTTCAGACAATAAAAAACCGCAGATAACCGCGGTTTTTTGATTTTGACTTTATCAAGCGAGCTTAGAATAGCTCTTCAGCAACTTGGTATAGGTCGTTGCGTACTGGACGCTTCATGTTCTCGATTGCATCGATGATGTCGTGGTGAACCAGTTGCTCTTTCACGATACCAACACAACGGCCACCATGGCCTTCCATTAGTAGGTGAACGGCGTAGTTACCCATGCGAGATGCTAGAACACGGTCGAATGCTGTTGGACGACCACCACGTTGGATGTGACCAAGAACCGTTGCGCGAGTTTCACGACCAGTCGCCGCTTCAATCTCTTTCGCTAGTTCGTTTGCATCCATCATCAGCTCAGTTAGCGCGATGATTGCGTGTTTCTTACCTTTAGAGATGCCATCTTGGATGTTGCTGATTAGCTTCTCTTTATCTAGACCAGTTTCTGGAGTGATGATGTACTCACAGCCACCTGCGATTGCAGACATCAGAGTTAGGTCACCACAGTGACGACCCATGATTTCTACGATAGAAATACGCTGGTGAGAAGAAGACGTGTCACGTAGACGGTCGATTGCATCGATAACTGTGTTTAGTGCAGTTAGGTAACCGATTGTGTAATCAGTACCCGCGATGTCGTTATCGATTGTGCCTGGTAGACCGATACATGGGTAACCCATTTCAGTCAGTTTCTTAGCACCCATGTAAGAACCGTCACCACCGATAACAACTAGTGCATCGATACCGTGTTTTTTAAGGTTCTCAATCGCTTGTTCGCGTACTGCCACTTCCTTGAATTCAGGGAAACGTGCAGAGCCTAGGAATGTACCACCCTTGTTGATCACATCAGAAACGCTAGAACGATCTAGCTTCTCGATGCGGCCTTCGTATAGACCTAGGTAGCCATCGTAAACACCGTAAACTTCCAATCCCTCAGATAGTGCTGTACGAACTACGCCGCGTACTGCAGCGTTCATACCAGGTGCGTCACCGCCACTTGTTAAAACACCGATCTTCTTAATCATGCTCACCCTCGATCTTTGGCAATCAATTTATTTAATTTTCTTCTAGGCCCCTTGTTACCAAGCAACCTGCATAATCCAGAACTGTGCGTTATGTTACATTTCCTCTACAGGAATACCAATGAAAACACACTTTTTTATGTAACTTTTCTACTTATGTAAGAGTATTACAGTTTCTCTTTGCAACTTCGTTGATTCACATCAGGATCACGATTCTTAATAAGCAGTGATGGAAAGATAGCCAATAAGCGCCTGTTTGTCGTCAGACACCGTCTGATTTTTCGACCGCTACCAATCTTGCGCCTTCTGCTCTTTCTCTGGCCCAAACACAACCGATAATGGATCTTGGTGGATCAATACGTCCGCCTCAGGGAAAAGAGCCAGCAAATTGTCTTCTACTTTATCGGCAATATGATGTGCTTCGATCAAACGTAAATTGTCATCTAGTTCTAGGTGTAACTGGATAAAACGCGTTGGACCAGACATACGCGTACGCAACTGATGCACACCTAATACCCCGTTCACTTTCAAGCACTCTGAGCGGATTTGTTCTAGTTCTTCATCAGGCAATTTTCTGTCTAACAAAGTCTGAATCGCTTCGCTGACCATCTTGAAAGCGCTGTACAAAATAAAGATACCAATACCAATCGCAAACACCGCATCGGCTTGGGTGACACCAAAGTAGCTCAAACCTAACGCCACCATAATGGCACCGTTCATATAAAGGTCAGTTTGGTAATGAAGAGAATCCGCAGCAATAGCTTGGCTACCAGTAAGGCGCACCACATGCTTTTGGAACATCACAAGTCCAAAGGTCACCACCATGGCGAATAAAGAGACGTAAACACCGAGCTCTGGAGCATTGAGTTCATGTGGACGGAAGAAGCGTTCGATACCATTAAGAATCAAGAACACGGCAGAACCCGAGATAAACATGGCTTGCGCCAAGGCCGCTAAAGACTCTGCTTTACCGTGACCAAATGTATGCTCTCTGTCGGCAGGTTGTAAGGAATAGCGCACCACAATAAGGTTTACTACCGATGCCGCGATATCCAGCATCGAGTCGATTAAGGATGCAAGTAGACTGACCGAGCCAGTGACCCACCAAGTGATGACTTTAACAATCAAAAGAAGTGTCGCGACAATAGTAGCCGTCCAAGCAGCCGTCGTGACTAAACGTGCGTATTGCTGTTTCATAATCAAATAGTTAACTCAAACCGTGCTTTGAGTATACCTTGAGAATTATGTAATGAGTATGAAATCGCCAAGATCAAAAAGAGGCAGCACTCTGGCTACCTCTTTCACTTTATTTTTCAGCGATTAGCTGTTGTGGTGCTTTTCCATGCGTTTTTGCATTTTTTCGCCACACTGTTGTTGACGCTCTTTTTGTAGCTCAACAAATTTTGTTTTTTGCTCAGGAGTCAGAACACTCAGCATTTGGTGCTTTTTCTCCATCATCTTAACGCGACGCTCAGTCTGCTTCTCAACCATTTCTTTCGCTAGGTCGTTTGCTGCTGCTTCGTCAAAGTTATCCGCCAATAGTAGCGCTTGTACTTTGTCGTGGTGTGCTTGACGCTCAGCCATGTGAGCTTCGTGGCCATCGGCGAATTTCGCTTTCATTTCTGCTTTGTTCGCTTTACGCATTTCTTTTAGCTGGTCTTTTTGTGCATCCGTTAGGTCTAGTTGACGCATGATGCCGCGGTCCATACCCATACCACACTCACCGCGATGACCTTTGTGGTCTTTACCGCCAAATGCGAATGCACTCGCTGTACCTAGAGTTAGAGGTAGAACAACAGCCGCTAGTACCAGTTTCTTTGCAGTTTTCATAATACGATTCCTTACACAGGTTAGTGATTCTTCTGAGCTGTTCTCACAGCGCTTGAGTGTAGAATACGACCTACTAGGTAAAGCGACGTATAGAGACCGTAAAGAATCGTAAAGAGTGATTTTTACACTCATTCTTCACCGTCATTACCATGTAATATTAAAACAACTACGAATGATAAATAGGTACTCATATGGCGAACATTCTTTTGATTGATGACGATACCGAGCTAACCAGCCTACTTAAGGAAGTGCTGAGCTTTGAAGGGTACGAAGTCAGTGAAGCCAATGATGGTGAAGCAGGCTTATTGGCTATTAACAGTGAGATCGATCTTGTACTGCTTGACGTCATGATGCCAAAACTCAATGGAATGGAAACCCTAAAGCGCCTGCGAGAAAACTGGGAAACGCCAGTCCTTATGCTAACGGCGAAAGGCGAAGAGATAGACCGCGTTATCGGCCTAGAGCTTGGCGCCGATGATTACCTACCTAAACCATTTAGTGACCGCGAATTACTGGCGCGCATCCGTGCGATTTTGCGTCGTACCAGCAGCACTCAAAAGAGCAGCAAAAACAGCGATTGCATTGAGTATCGAGAAATCAAACTCTATCCAGGCAAACAAGAAGCGTACTGTGAAGAAGCCTTACTGGATTTAACCACGACCGAGTTTGCGCTGTTAACGCACTTTGTGCAGAACCCAGGCCACGTACTGACGAAAGAAACTCTCAGCCTTGATGTACTTGGTAAGCGCCTTGCAGCCTTTGACCGTGCGATCGATATGCACGTATCCAACCTACGTAAAAAATTGCCAGACCAAAACAACGGTAAGCCACGCATTAAAACCCTACGAGGGCGCGGCTACATGTTGATTGAGGAGGATTAATGCGCCCGTCACGCTTCAAACTGCCGAAGATTAATAGCCTGTATGGACGCATCTTTGCCATCTTTTGGTTCACCATGTTTTTGGTTCTGATGGCGGTGCTGTCATTACCGCATTTGGATCCACGTAAAGCTCGCGACATTCCGAAAGAACATTATCAGCGCATGCTTGAAATACGTGACGGTATTGAGAAGAAATACCGCAAGCAAGATAACCTGGGTAAGATCTTGTTCAGCCTCGAAGGGCAACGACGCAGTAAACATGATCCGCGTCCGCGCATCTTCTTTTCCGATCACGAAGGGAATGTGCTGAGCACCTCGAGCCACAAAGACTTTAAGCTTCGTGCACTGCAAAACTTTGTCACCAGCATTGAAGATCAATCACAGCCGAAACAAAAACTCTACGGTCGCTACATGATTGCAGGCCCTGTGCCGATCAACATCGCCAATTCTGACCTGTTGATGTACGTCGGCTTTAAATGGAATGAACCGCCACCGATCATGCTGCGTCTGTTCGACCACCCATTGCAATTGCTCCTCGCCGTCATGTTGGTAAGTACACCACTATTGTTATGGTTAGCATGGGCATTGAGCCAACCAGCCCGACGATTGGAAACCGCGGCACAGCGTGTGGCCAAAGGTGAGTTTGTCATTGACCCGAATCTGGAAAAAGGCACCACGGAGTTTCGCCAAGCAGGTACTAGCTTTAACCAAATGGTCGAGGCGGTGAATCAAATGATTTCTGGTCAGCAGCGTTTGCTCTCGGATATTTCTCACGAGCTGCGCTCTCCACTCACTCGCCTGCGTATGGCAAGTGCGTTGGCGACTCGTAAGCAAGGTGAAAGCCCAGAACTAACTCGTATTGATACCGAGGCCCAGCGCTTAGAACAGATGATCGCCGAGCTGCTTGAGTTGTCGCGCATGCAAGTGAACAGTCACATGACGCGTGAAACTCAGCCGATTGCCAGCTTATGGGAAGAGATCATTAAAGACGCACAGTTCGAAGCCGAACAAATGGGTAAAACGCTTAGCTACTCTGCTGTGCCAGAACGCAGTATCTCAGGTAACCCAAAACTGTTGATGAGTGCGGTGGAGAACATCATCCGCAACGCGATTTACTACGGCAAAGACGAAGTGAAAATCAACATTCAGGATTCATTCGATACGCTACGCATTGTGGTGGATGACAACGGCGAAGGCGTTCCAGAGGAAGAGTTGGAAGCGATTTTCCGTCCGTTTTATCGTGTGTCGACCGCGCGCGACCGCCATTCTGGTGGTACAGGGTTGGGCTTAACCATCACCGAAAGTGCGATTCGTCAGCACAGTGGTTCGATTATCGCAAGTCGCAGCCCATTGGGTGGTTTACGCGTCACCATTACCCTGCCATTGATCAGTGAGGCTAAATAACCCCACAAAGATCAAAGTTGATAATGATTTTCATTAACATTAAAGTAAATCCTCCATTAAGGAGGATTTACAATGTCGCACATATTCCCAGAGCTTCCGTACAGCTACGATGCGTTAGAGCCTTACATCGATGCGAAAACCATGGAAGTTCACTACAGTAAACACCATAAAACCTATTACGATAAATTCATGGCTGCCGCCAAAGGCAGCACTCTCGAGACTCAAAGCCTCGATGACATCTTCGCTTGCATTTCTCAACACAGCCCAGCTATCCGCAACAATGGCGGTGGTTACTACAATCACATCATTTACTGGAACTGCATGTCAGCAGATGGTGGCGGTGAGCCTCAAGGTGCTCTTGCAGAGGCCATCAACGATAAGTTTGGCGACTTCGAAAAATTCAAAGACGAATTTGCCCAAGCGGCTATCAACACCTTCGGCTCTGGCTTTGCTTGGCTAGTTGTAAAAGATGGTGAAATTCACATTACCTCCACCAGCAACCAAGACAACCCTCTGATGGACGTTGCTGCAGTACAAGGTGAGCCAGTTCTAGCATTGGATGTGTGGGAGCACGCTTACTACATCAGCTACCAAAACCGTCGCCCTGAGTACATCGACGCATGGTGGAATGTCGTCAACTGGCGCGCAGTGGAAGAGAACTACGCTCGCGCTCTGAGTTAATCTATCTCAATTAGGGCAACATAATGAAGTGGTTGCCCTCTTCTATACCCAGTCATTGTGTTGAATCTCGCTTCTCATGGTGACTTGGGTATATACTGCTCGCCTGTTTTGACCAATCTAATTCAATACCATGTTTGATATCGCTCTATACGAACCAGAAATCGCGCCGAACACCGGCAACATCATTCGCCTGTGTGCTAACTGTGGTGCGAATCTCCACCTGATTGAGCCACTGGGTTTCGATCTAGAAGAGAAGAAAGTCCGCCGCGCAGGTTTGGATTACCACGATTTGGCTCGCGTGACGCGTCATAAAAATTATCAAGCATTCTTGGAATACTTAGAGAAAGAGAAACAAGGCAACTACCGCCTGTTTGCATGCACGACAAAGACCACAGGTCATCATGTGGATGCGAAATATCAAGAAGGCGATGTTTTGATGTTTGGTCCAGAAACACGCGGTCTGCCAGCAGACGTAATTGATAGCCTGCCAATGGAACAACGTATTCGTATTCCGATGATGCCAGATGCGCGCAGCCTGAACCTGTCTAACGCCGTGGCTATCATTGCGTTTGAAGCATGGCGTCAAATGGGCTTTGAAGGCGCGTTGTAAGCACTGCAAATGACAGATACGAAAAAGGGCGCTCAATGCGCCCTTTTGCTTTTCTTACTGACCGATTGAATCAGTTGAGCTTGTTACGGTCATTGTCGTCTTTACGCTCGTATTCACCTTCGAAGGTGTTGCCGTTATCCGATTGAGAATCAAATGGGTCACGACGGAATGGGTCTTGCTCAAATGGACCTTGATTTGAGAAGCCACCTTGGAAGCCGCCACCATTCATGGTCTTCACCACCATCTTGCTCATTAGGTATTTCGCAATTGCCGCTCGCGGTGCTGGCAACAACACCAACATACCCAATGCGTCGGTCATGAAACCTGGTGTTAACAGCAATACGCCTGCAACTGCCAGCATTACGCCTTCAAAAATTTGCTGAGCCGGAATTTCACCTTGCTCTAAACGACCTTGCACTGACATCAAGGTCTGGATGCCTTGGCTGCGTACCAAAGACGCGCCGACAAATGCCGTGATCAATACCAAAGCAATCGTAGGCCAGAGACCTAAAAAGCCTCCCACCTGAATAAATAGGCCGATTTCGATGATCGGGACGAAAATAAACGCCAATAATAAGATAGGAAACACACGCCCTCCTTTGTTGATTTCAGTGTAATGGCAAAAGCCTACTAAGCTCAAACGAATCGTTGTAAAAAAGCGTGTTCATACTAGGGAGAATGCGTTGTGCAAAAAACGCCATTTGAACAAAGATGCATATACAAAAATTGGTCGTTGAAAAGTGCTATTTTCGCACTCTTAATATCCATGTTTGTCGAGGAAAATCGCCTACCCATAAAGGGTTATTAATATCCCGTTCATACTTTGCAAATTATTGACGCATTAAAAGCGAAAAAGGTGATCCACTTACTATTTTTATGCGCTAGGTGCAGTATGATGTGCCACATAAGTCAGGACGGTTTTTCCAGCCAAAAACTCTGATGAATGGATTCTAGATTGCAGAAATGGCTAATAAATAACTTAAATATCAGAATTATTATCTAAGGATCCTGTTATGGCTACACTATCTGATGCACCAAAGACAGCAAACCAAGCCACTCGTATTGAAGAAGATCTATTAGGCCAACGTCATGTCCCTGCCGATGCTTACTACGGCATCCACACACTTCGCGCTATCGAAAACTTCAACATTTCAAGCACTACCATCTCTGACGTACCTGAATTTGTACGTGGCATGGTAATGACTAAGAAAGCCGCTGCACTAGCAAACAAAGAGCTAGGCGCAATTCCAAAAGACGTTGCTAACTACATCCTAGAAGCGTGTGATTTGATCCTTGAAACAGGTAAGTGCATGGATCAGTTCCCTTCAGACGTATTCCAAGGCGGTGCAGGCACGTCAGTGAACATGAACACTAACGAAGTTATCGCGAACGTTGCACTTGAACTGATGGGCAAGGAAAAAGGCCAATATGAGTTCATCAACCCGAACGATCACGTTAACAAGAGCCAATCAACAAACTGTGCGTACCCAACGGGTTTCCGTATCGCGGTTTACAACAGTGTTCATCAGTTGATGGAAGCGATCGAATACCTTAAAGGCGCATTCGAGCTTAAAGCACAAGAATTCAAAGACATCTTGAAGATGGGTCGTACTCAGCTGCAAGATGCGGTTCCTATGACTGTGGGTCAAGAGTTCCACGCATGGGCAGTAACACTAAACGAAGAAATTCGTGCTCTAGATTACACGTCTAAGCTACTACTAGAAATCAACCTAGGTGCAACAGCAATCGGTACTGGTCTAAACGCACCTACAGGTTACCAAGCGCTAGCAGTAAAACACCTAGCAGAAGTAACTGGCGTTGAAGTGGTTGCAGCAGAAGACCTAATCGAAGCGACTTCTGACTGTGGTGCTTACGTAATGACGCACGGCGCGTTGAAACGTCTAGCAGTGAAACTGTCGAAGATCTGTAACGACCTTCGTCTACTTTCTTCTGGTCCACGTGCTGGTCTTAACGAACTGAACCTACCAGAAATGCAAGCAGGCTCTTCAATCATGCCAGCGAAAGTAAACCCAGTTATCCCAGAAGTAGTAAACCAAGTTTGCTTCAAAGTTCTAGGTAACGACAACACGGTTTCTTTCGCAGCAGAAGGCGGTCAGCTTCAGCTAAACGTAATGGAACCAGTTATCGCACAAAGCGTGTTTGAGTCTATCTCTCTACTACACAATGCGTGTGTGAACCTACGCGATAAATGTATCGATGGCATCACTGTGAACAAAGAAGTTTGCGAAAACTACGTTTACAACTCTATCGGTATCGTAACTTACCTAAACCCATACATCGGCCACCACGAAGGCGATATCGTTGGTAAGATCTGTGCAGAAACAGGTAAGAGTGTACGTGATGTAGTTCTAGAACGCGGTCTATTAACTGAAGAAGAGCTAGATGACATCTTATCGGTTGAAAACTTCATGCATCCGACTTATAAAGCGAAACGCTACGAGTAATCGCATGTGAAAGGGGTCCCTAACGGGACCCTTTTTTGGGCTCGAATACGGTTAACCACAATTTTTATGCGCTTTTTATTGCCGTAAGCCGCTCGGGTTCTGATTTTCTGAACACTTACTCCTGTTCCTGAGTGCTCAAAAAATCAGAATCATTAAAAACTAAAAGAGGTATCAATATGGTAATGGTCGAACTCTTCGTGGTTCTGCTCTTCATTTATTTGGGGGCAAGAATCGGTGGTATCGGCATTGGTTTTGCCGGTGGTGCTGGGGTAATTGCATTGTCTTTAATCCTAGGTGTCCCGACAAGCCAGTCTTTCATCCCTGTCGATGTAATCCTGATCATCATGTCTGTAATTACTGCTATCGCTGCAATGCAGGTAGCGGGTGGTTTGGACTGGATGGTTCAGGTTGCGGAAGACTTTTTGCGTAAACATCCCGAACGCATCACCTTTTACGCACCTATCGTGACATTCCTAATGACACTACTTGCGGGTACTGGTCACACGGCATTCTCTACTCTTCCTGTTATTGCAGAAGTAGCGAAAGGCCAAGGTGTTCGTCCTTCTCGTCCACTGTCTATCGCGGTAGTAGCATCGCAAATCGCTATCACAGCGTCGCCAATCTCCGCGGCTGTTGTTGCGTTCGCAGCAATGCTTCACCCATTTGGCGTTGACTACCTAACGCTACTAGCAATCTGTATCCCAACAACGTTCATCGCTTGTATGATCGGTGCATTCGTAGCGAACTTCATGGGTAGCGAGCTTAAAGACGATCCTGAATACCAAGACCGTCTAGCAAAAGGCCTGATCAAGCTAAACACAGAATCTAAGCGCGAAATCCTGCCAACAGCGAAGAAAGCAACCTTCATCTTCCTAGGCGCTATCGCATTCGTAGTATGTTACGCAGCAGCAATCTCTGGCTCTGTTGGCCTTATCGAGAACCCTGCGCTAGGTCGTAACGAAGCTATCATGACGGTAATGCTAGCAGCTGCGGCAGCTATCGTAATGAGCTGTAAAATCGACGCTGGCAAAATCCCAGCAGCAGCAACATTCCGCTCTGGTATGACAGCGTGTGTGTGTGTTCTTGGTGTGGCATGGCTAGGTTCTACGTTCGTTAACGCGCACGTTGACGGCATCAAAGAAGTGGCTGGTGCACTACTAGCAGACTACCCATGGATGCTAGCACTTGTTCTATTCTTCGCTTCAATGCTGCTTTACTCGCAAGGTGCAACTACCGTTGCGCTTATGCCAGCAGCACTAGCAATCGGTGTGGCACCACTTACCGCAGTTGCGTCTTTCGCAGCAGTAAGTGCGCTATTCGTACTGCCAACTTACCCAACGCTACTAGCAGCGGTTGAGATGGACGACACGGGTTCAACTCGCATCGGTAAGTACGTATTCAACCACCCATTCTTCGTACCAGGTGTGGCTACCATCGCTTCAGCGGTAGCACTTGGCTTCGCATTCGGTGGTCTACTGATCTAGTAGAAACAGAGTCTTAATCGGGGAGCTTCGGCTCCCTTTTTTATTGCCTGTCGCATTGGATAGCGCTTAACAAATCTTCACTTCCATGAAACTTATTGGCTAGCCAGCAGGTCTGATTGAGTTACACTAACGGCAACTATCTAAGATGAATTGAACCTTTTATGCGTGCATTATTTTCCGTCTTACTTTTAGGGCTTATTACCTTCTCTGCGCCTTCTTTTGCGCTGTTTGGCAATGACCAGTTAGGCAATACCCAGAACACCTTTGGCAACAGCAACGATACCTTTGTGTCTGTCGATCAGGCTTTCCCATTCAACTACTACCAACAAGACGGCAAACTGATGCTGGACTGGCAAGTACGCGATGGTTATTACCTGTATCAAGAACGCCTATCGGTAGCGGGTGAGAAAGTATCGCTAGGCGAACTGCAAATGGAAGACGGAACGCCACATAAAGATGAATTCTTTGGTGACGTGCATATCTACACTCAGCCTTTGTTCGTCAACGTACCAATGCATGATTGGCAAGACGGAGCACGCGTGGTAGTTCAATACCAAGGTTGTGCGAAAGCAGGCTTCTGTTACCCACCAGAAACTCGCGTGATTCCTATCAGCGCGTTTACTTCGTCGAACTCAGATTCAACAGCGGCGACGACAACACCAAAAGCAGAGCAAACACCAACAGTAACGCCACCAGCGGCGCAATCATCTAGTTCTGGCGACACGCCATCGGCTCCAGTAACACAGCAAGATAGCCTTGCCGCAAACCTAGCTGATAACTGGTGGACGCCACTTCTATTCTTAGCGCTTGGTGTGGGCTTAGCATTTACGCCATGTGTGCTACCTATGTACCCAATTCTGACCAGCATAGTGCTTGGCAGTGGCAAACTGAGCCAACATCGCGCGCTAGGCTTGTCGTTTGTCTACGTGCAAGGCATGGCGCTAACTTACACCCTACTCGGCCTTGTGGTGGCGTCTGCGGGCATGCAATTCCAAGCGGCAATGCAACACCCTTATGTGTTGATTGGTTTGAGTGTGCTGTTCGTGACACTCGCATTGTCTATGTTTGGTGTTTATAACCTGCAACTGCCAAGTGGCGTACAAACGTGGTTAAACAACCTCAGCAACAAACAACAAGGCGGAAGCAGCGCAGGTGTATTCGCGATGGGTGCGATTTCTGGTCTGGTGTGCTCACCATGTACCACAGCACCTCTGTCTGGTGCGCTACTTTACGTTGCACAAAGCGGTGACTTACTGACAGGTGGTATCGCGCTCTATGCACTAGCAATGGGTATGGGTATTCCACTCATTCTTGTTGCTGTATTCGGCAACAAACTTCTGCCGAAAGCTGGGGGTTGGATGGATCGCGTTAAGACGCTATTCGGCTTCATCCTTTTGGCTGCACCTATCTTCTTACTTGAGCGCATCATGCCAGAAATGTGGGTGACGGCATTGTGGTCAGCACTGGGTATCGCGGCTTTTGGTTGGCTATACCACATCAAAAACAGCCTAGAATTTGGCGGTTGGAAGCAAAGTGCAGTGGGCATCATTGCCATGCTTGGTTTGTTTGCTTCTGCTCAACCAGCACTAAACTACTGGTTTGGCGGTAGCACCACTACACAAACTCAGCAAACAACAGTGAGCTTTACCCGTATCGCTAACGTGGCTGAGCTTGAGACTGCACTTGCTCAGGCGAAACAAGCCGGCAAACCAGTGATGCTGGATTTCTACGCCGACTGGTGCGTAGCATGTAAAGAGTTCGAGAAGTACACCTTCCATGACCCAAGCGTCGAAGCCAAACTGCAAGACTTCGTTCTTCTGCAAGCGGACGTAACTAAGAACCAAGTGCAAGACATCGAGCTGCTTAAGCATATGAATGTCCTTGGTTTACCAACGATTGAGTTCTGGGATGCCAATGGCGAACACGTTTCAAACGCTCGTTTGACGGGCTTTATGCAAGCCGAGCCTTTCTTAGAGCATATCAACCGATTCTGATGATGAATCTTTCAAACGCCAGTGATTTTTCACTGGCGTTTTTTGTTGTCTCAATAAAACCAAGAAAGTTGCGTTTATATGCAATTTTTCTAATAAAAGTCGATTTAGTTCAGACTTTTAGCGGATAAATATTGTCCACATTCTTAAAGGTGGACAATAATTCCATTAACGAAATAGTCAAAAGTGTTTAACGTCATGGATTCGACCTACACCATTATCATCGCTGATGATCACCCGCTGTTCCGCAATGCCTTGTTCCAATCGGTACACATGGCTGTGAGTGGTGCCAACCTTCTCGAAGCGGATACGCTGGACGCTCTACTCGCGTTGCTGGAAAAAGAAGAAGAGCCAGATTTGGTGTTGTTAGATCTCAAGATGCCAGGCGCCAATGGCATGTCGGGCTTGATTCACCTTCGTGCTGAATACCCAGATCTTCCGGTGGTGGTGGTATCTGCCAGCGAAGAGCCTAGTGTGGTCACACAAGTGAAGAGCCACGGTGCGTTCGGATTTATTCCAAAATCGAGCGACATGCGCGAGCTGGTCAATGCCCTCAACCAAGTTCTCAATGGCGACCCATACTTCCCAGAAGGCTTAATCACCAACAACGCAGCCTGTAATGACTTGGCAGAAAAAATTGCCGCACTTACCCCTCAGCAATACAAAGTGTTGGGTATGCTTTCCGATGGCTTACTCAACAAGCAAATCGCTTACGAACTCAATGTCTCTGAGGCCACCATCAAAGCGCACATGACGGCGATTTTCCGCAAACTGGGCGTGAAGAACCGTACTCAAGCCGTCATCCTACTGCAGCAAATGGAACCCGAGCAGTAATGTGTTAGTAAATATATCTAATTCACATTTATATGACGCAAAAAGAACAACAGACGTTAAAATAAACAGGCTGTCACACACAGCCTTTTCATCCCTCTGTTAAACCGCTAACTCTGGGAGGTCATACTTTGCTAAGTATTCTCGTCACTCAATTCGTCGTACTCTGGGCCGTCATCGACCCGATTGGTTCAGTACCCGTTTATCTATCACAAACTCAACACCTCACGGCAAAACAGCGTCGTCTCGTCGCGTTGAAAGCCATTGCCATTTCGATGGGTGTGTTGCTGTTCTTTCTTATTGCCGGTCAGTTATTACTGGAAGCAATGCAAATCCCATTACCCGCGTTCCAAGCCGCTGGTGGCTTAGTGTTATTGCTGTTTGCATTGTCGATGATCTTTGGTGAGAGCAAGCCAGAACAAGAACAAAAACTGGGCGAAGAAGTCAGCCACTCCGATCTCGCTGACTTAGCCGTTTACCCTCTTGCGATTCCTTCGATTGCGTCGCCGGGTGCCATGATGGCTATCGTGATGCTCACCGATAACAACCGATACTCTTTTGTCGACCAAGCAATGACCGCAGGCGTCATGATTGCGGTACTTCTGGTGACCTTATTCTTGTTACTAGGTGCAAACACGATTCAAAAAGTGATTGGTAACGTAGGCGCAGCCATCATCAGTCGCGTAATGGGGCTTATCCTTGCTGCTGTTGCACTGAATAATTTGCTGCTTGGTATAAAAGATTTCTATGTTAATTGATAAAACTCTTAGACCTTTGGCTAATTTAACATCAAATTAACATCACACTTTTATTCCCACCTCCTCTCAAACGCCCTAAAAACGGGCGTTTTTGCTTTTTAGCGTCCCGACTAAAGTTGAAAAGAGTTCTTGCCAGTGCCTTGCTAATGTACATGTTGAAACATTTTTTTAACAACAATACCAATCGTAAGGAGACGGCAATGGCATTTGAAAGCGAAGAAAGAGCCAAAGCCTACTGGGACAAGAACGTGAAGCTCATGATTACCCTAATGGTCATCTGGTTCGTAGTGTCTTTCGGCTGCGGCATTTTATTTGTCGACGTACTTAATCAATTTCAATTAGGTGGATACAAACTCGGGTTCTGGTTTGCTCAACAAGGCTCCATCTATGCCTTCCTAGGTATTATTTTCTACTACGCGTGGAAAATGCGCCAAATCGACCGTGAATTCGGCGTAGATGAGTAAGGAGTAACTCAGATGGATTTGAAAACTATTACCTATCTGGTGGTTGGCGCGACGTTCGTCCTCTACATCGGTATTGCGATTTGGGCTCGTGCGGGCTCAACCAAAGAATTCTATGTAGCAGGCGGCGGTGTAAACCCTATCGCTAACGGCATGGCAACGGCAGCAGACTGGATGTCAGCAGCATCGTTCATCTCAATGGCTGGCTTGATTGCCTTCATGGGGTACGGCGGTTCGGTATTCCTGATGGGCTGGACAGGCGGTTACGTACTGCTTGCACTTCTGCTTGCGCCATACCTACGTAAGTTCGGTAAGTTTACTGTGCCAGAATTCGTAGGTGAGCGTTTCTACTCTAACGCAGCACGTATCGTAGCGGTTGTGTGTCTTATCATCGCATCAGTAACTTACGTTATCGGTCAGATGAAAGGCGTGGGCGTGGCGTTCGGGCGTTTCCTAGAAGTGGATTACTCAACAGGTCTACTGATCGGTATGTGTATCGTATTCATGTACGCAGTAATGGGCGGCATGAAAGGCATTACCTACACGCAGATTGCTCAATATTGCGTACTCATTCTTGCTTACACTATTCCTGCAATCTTTATCTCTCTGCAACTAACAGGTAACCCACTACCACAGATCGGCTTAGGCAGTACCATCCAAGGCACCGATGTCTATCTACTCGATAGGCTCGACCAAGTGGTCACCGAGCTCGGCTTTAGTGAATACACCACCCAAGTTCGTGGCGACACACTAAACATGTTCGTGTACACCATGTCACTGATGATCGGTACGGCGGGTCTACCACACGTAATCATCCGTTTCTTTACCGTGCCTAAGGTTCGTGATGCACGTACATCAGCAGGTTGGGCACTAGTTTTCATTGCTATCCTTTACACAACAGCACCTGCAGTATCTGCTATGGCGCGCCTAAACCTAATGGATACCGTTAACCCAGCTCCGGGTCAGCACCTTGCTTATGATGAGCGTCCTGACTGGTTCAAGAACTGGGAGAAAACAGGTCTACTAGGCTTTGATGATAAGAACGGCGACGGTCTGATCGAGTACACGTCAAACCCAGCAACCAATGAGCTGAAAGTTGACCGTGACATCATGGTACTAGCAAACCCAGAGATTGCTAAACTACCTAACTGGGTTATCGCACTTGTCGCAGCAGGTGGTCTGGCGGCAGCACTATCGACAGCTGCAGGTCTACTACTGGCGATTTCGTCCGCAATATCTCATGACTTAATCAAAGGTGTGATAAATCCGAACATATCCGAGAAGAAAGAGCTGCTCGCGAGCCGAATCTCCATGGCAGTCGCCATCGCAGTCGCCGGTTACTTAGGCTTGAATCCGCCAGGGTTTGCAGCCGGTACGGTAGCGCTCGCCTTCGGTCTGGCGGCATCCTCCATCTTCCCTGCGTTGATGATGGGCATCTTCAGTAAGAGCATCAACAAAGAAGGCGCAATCGCAGGTATGATTGCAGGTATCAGTATCACGCTATTCTACGTATTCCAGCACAAAGGCATCCTATTTGTTGCTGACTGGACTTACCTACAAAGCTGGGGTCAGAACTGGTTCCTAGGCATCGAACCAAACGCATTTGGTGCAATTGGTGCTGTGTTCAACTTCATCGTGGCATTCGCTGTATCGAAAGTAACGGCAGAAACACCACAAGAAGTAAAAGACCTAGTCGAGCACGTACGTGTACCAGCAGGCGCTGGCGGTGCGGTAGACCACTAAAATATAACGCAAACCACAAAAGCCCCGCTTGGGGCTTTTTTATTCACTTAACTTATTCTAATAATTAGAGATTCCCTGAACCGTAGCAAGGAAGCATACCAATGCCATTGATTATATGTTCAGGGGTTACGCGGAAAAAATCGCTTAGAACAAGGCAAAGATTGCTGCAAGCTAGTTGCTCTAACTTCAAAATCTTTAACGAAGTTATTAGCGATTTTAGCCAGTAAAAATGAACAGATAATTGATGGGATTAGTATTTTATGTTCAAAAACAAGCACTTTATTATCGCTCTGTTGATCGCCCCGATTCTGTCTTTGATCGCTTATTTCGGTACAGACATGGCTCTAAGTGAGAAACCTCATGCCGCTAAAGAAGGGGAAAGCTACAAACTGGCCAGCAAGTCGAATTGCCGTTATACCAGTGGCTTGTGTGATATGGAGAACGGTGACTTTAAAGTGAAGTTTCGCTCAGAAAAGCTGACTCAAGATAGCCTAGAGTTGTCTTTACATGCGGCTTACCCACTGGAAGGAGTGAAGCTTTCAGTCGTGGATAGCCAAGAGCAAAACGCACAACCAATTGACATGAAGCCAGCGGATCAAGCCGGACAAAACTGGACCATCACTTTGCCTAAGCCTGCATCAGCCGAGAGTTGGCTACGTGTTGCGATTCAATCTGAAGGCACGCTCTACTACGGTGAAACGCAAACAGCGTTTGTGAAATACGAAACCCTGTTTACGGACAAATAACTTACTTGCTCCATAAGGCTTGAAGACGCATTTGAGCCAACCTTATCTCGCGAAAGAATACCGAGCTTAATTGTAGGGATTGAGCTCTCCCACTTCAGCCGATACTGAGTCCGAGTATCGGCTTTTTTTGTTGTGTTATTTCCTCAAAAAAGCTGTGGTTGCTAATCGACAATTAATTGATAATAATTATCATTATCTTAATTGTCGAGGTAACTATGGACAGCAGCCAAGCCATCTACAACGCCTTTTTTAAAGCGCAAGATCGATTCCTTCATGTGTATGCGCCAAGCGGCTTCGAACCCGATGTGATTCATGATTACATCCATTGGGGTATGGTGCTGTCGTCCATCTACGATCACGATGCAGAGCACGAAAACCTGTTGCTGTGCGAGCTGTATTTGCGCCAAGTCTACTTCCATCTACTTGATGCAATTCAAGACCCTACTCGTAGTCGTATCTTCCGCCGAGTCTGCCTCGATTCCATTCACACTCCGCTACTTTGTCTCAAACGCTACTACTACCAGTTTGAGGATGGCGATGTGAAATTTCTCTCATTACAACAACAATTACGTCTGATACAGACGCCACTCGATTAAACAAAAGGAACCTACCATGACCACGGAATTCCGTATCGAAGCGGACAGCATGGGCGAAGTCAAAGTCCCAGCCAACGCTTTGTATCAAGCCCAAACTCAACGCGCTGTCGATAACTTTGCTTTCAGCAAACACACCATGCCGACAGGGTTTATTCAAGCACTCGCTCACATCAAACAAACCGCAGCGCTTACCAATGCTCAACTTGGCTTGCTAGAAGGTGATATAGCCAATGCCATCGCTGATGCCGCGCAAGCCATCATTGATGGTAAACACATCGCTCAATTCCCTATCGATGTATTCCAAACTGGCTCGGGCACCAGTTCCAACATGAATGCCAACGAAGTGATTGCAACATTGGCGTCTGAGCACCTAGGCGGAACGGTCAATCCAAATGATCACGTCAATATGGGTCAAAGCAGTAACGACGTAGTGCCTACTGCGATTCAAGTTAGCTCTGCAATTGCGATTGAGAAACAGCTACTGCCTGCACTGTCCCACCTAAGTGAAACACTAGAGACTAAGCAACAAGCCCTGAAAGATGTGGTGAAAACAGGTCGTACGCACCTCATGGATGCGATGCCAATTACCTTCGCCCAAGAGCTTGGTGGCTGGCAGTTCCAAATCGAGCACGCCAAACAAGCTATCGAACAAACACTGCCAGCAGTGAAAGCGTTAGCCCAAGGCGGAACAGCGGTGGGGACAGGGATCAACGCCGATCCACGTTTCGCCGATCTTTTTGCTGATAACCTTACGCAATCAACGCGCATCGAGTTTGCTTCAAGCAAAAACTTCTTCTTCAATCTCAGCAGTCAGGATGCGATCGTCTCCCTGTCGGGACAGCTCAAAACAGCAGCAGTTGCGATCATGAAGATCGCAAACGATCTTCGCTGGATGAACTCAGGTCCACTAGCTAGCTTAGGTGAAATCGAACTGCAAGGCTTACAGCCGGGCTCTTCTATCATGCCGGGCAAAGTGAACCCTGTGATTCCAGAAGCTGCAGCCATGGCGTCGGCACAAGTGATTGGTAACGACGCAACCATTACCGTTGCAGGTCAATCGGGTAACTTCCAACTTAATGTAATGCTGCCAGTGATAGCTCACAATGTACTAGAAAGCATTGAACTGCTGTCGAACAGCGCCGTTGCTTTGGCAGACAAAGCCATCGCGACGTTTGAAGTGCGCCAAGACAACCTTGATGTTGCACTGGCGAAGAACCCGATTCTGGTCACCGCACTTAACCCTGTGATTGGCTACCTAAAAGCAGCCGAAGTAGCGAAGAAAGCCTACAAACAAGGTCGCGCTATCATTGATGTTGCGGAAGAAGAAACAGACTTAGATCGCGCAACATTAGAAAGATTGCTCGATCCAGCCAAACTGACTCAAGGCGGCGTTGCAGAGTAAGCCACCGACCGAGCAACCCCTTAAAGCAAAAGACCTCCAAGCGGAGGTCTTTTTTTCTAGGCGACTCGATTGAGTACTGAACGCAGCTTCAAAGGTTTCACCGGTTTGGCGATAAAACTGAACCCATTGGCTTTAATGCCTTCCATCATGTCATCGGTTCGATCGGCACTGATGATCACCCCTTCAAAACGGTTACCCAGACGTAAGCGGCATTGCTGCAACACCTCTAATCCCGTTCGACCATTATCTAAACGATAATCGGAGAAAATCACATCCGGCAGCCAATCGTCTTCGATCGCTTTTAGACTCTCAACAATGTCGGTCGCAATGCGAATATCACAGCCCCAACGCGAGAGTAGATTCTCCATTCCAACCAGAATATCCGGCTCGTTATCAACACATAGGACACGAATATGGCTTAAATCGGATTGTGCACTCTTCACCGCTTTGACCGCCGGAATGTGCACCTTCTCTGCCTTATCTAAGGTAATCGAGAACACACTGCCTTTACCGAACCAAGAACGCATGGATATTTCATGCCCCAGCACTTGAGCAATACCTTTCGAAATAGCCAAACCTAACCCCAAACCTTGGTCTGAACGGACTTGAGTACCGCGATTAAATTCTTCGAAGATCTCTTGTTGCTTCTCTTCTTCGATGCCCATGCCGTTATCCCACACATCGATACGCACTCGGCCTTGTACGCGACGCACCCCAAGCGCCACTTTGCCATTCGGGCTATAACGGAATGCATTGGTAAGGAAGTTCTGTACCACACGGCGTAGCAATTTCGGGTCGGATTTCACCATCAAAGACGATGGGATCATGGTGAACTCAATGCCTTGTTGTTTCGCTAGTGCGCTGAATTCCGCATTCAAGTTTGCCAACACATCATTAACCGCAAAGCCATGCACATTGACGTCCAACTTGCCCGATTCCAAACGTGAAATATCCAGCAAGTCACCAATCAAATCTTCCGCCGCCCCCAACGCACTCTCAATGTGGGTCGATAACTTTTGGGTTTCACTGTCTTTGGCCACTTCCGACAACGAAGAAGCAAACAGTCGTGCAGCATTCAGCGGCTGCATCAAGTCATGACTCACCGCGGCTAAGAAGCGCGACTTGGACTGTGACTCATGCTCAGAACGTTGGGTCGCTGCCACCAGTTGTTTGTTCAATTGCTCCAACTCACGAGTACGAGCACGAACGCGTTCTTCTAGTGTCTCATTGGCATCTTTCAGGGCTTGCTCCGCATCGCGGAACACGGTGATATCAGTAAAGCTCATAACGAAACCGCCACCGGGCATTGGGTTCCCTTGTACTTCAATTACGCGACCGTCAGGACGCACACGGGAGGAGGTATGTCGCGTGCCTTGCTCAAGGTGATAAACGCGGCGACGAACGTGGTCTTCAGGGTCACCAGGACCACATAAACCTTGCTCAGCATTATGGCGAATCACATCTGCAATCGGACGCCCGACCTGAATCAACCCCGGCGGGAAGACAAACAACTCCAGATAACGTTGGTTCCACGCTACCAGCCTTAATTGCTTGTCGACCACTGCGATGCCTTGTCCAATGTGTTCAATCGCCCCTTGCAGCAAGCCACGGCTGAAATCATACAGCTCTGACGCTTCATCAACGATGGTCGCCACTTCCTCAAGTTGCATGTTTCTGCCCTGCAGAGCAGAAGTAAGTACTAACTTAGCTGAAGAGGCACCAAACACACCGGCAAGCACGCGCTCGGTATGTCGAATCAAGGTAGAGGGGGCTTGTTGGTTGGGAAGCAGCTCCTCGCGTTGCTGACTCCAATAGGTTTGAAAAGCAGATTTCACTCGCGTTCGTCCGACAAATCGTGACGCTAACATCTCAAGTTCACTGACCGTTACACGGCTCTGATACAAGCTGATGTTTTCACTTTCAGGCAACGGCGTACCAACGAATGACGCCGATTGTAAGCGTTCACTTATGCTTGGGCGCGTAGCTAGTGATACCGCGACAAAACACGCGGTATTTGCCACTACACTGAGGATCATGCCCCAGTCAGAAACAGCAATACCAAAGCCTGCCAATAAATCAGGCGGAGTGATCAACCAAATCAGCAAGTTGTTACTTGCGTCACCCGCCAGCATGTCGGTTTGGCTCATCAAAGTAATCAACCAAATGGTGAAACCCACCAGCAGACCGACATACACGCCTTTCTTGTTGCCCTGACGCCAGTACATACCACCAAGCAGAGACGGTGCGAACTGGGTAATCGCTGCAAATGAGAGAAAACCTATCGCAGAGAGTGAGTGGATACTATCTAAAGCCTGATAAAAGCCCCATGCACCAATCAAAAGAAGCAGAATAAGCCCACGACGTATACGTAATAACAGCGTAGAGAAGTGATGATGATTGCGTTTTGATAACTTCATCCGGCGCAAAATCAGCGGCATCACCAAATCGTTAGATACCATGATCGCTAAGGCAATGGTCGAAACGATAACCATGCCACTTGCCGCGGAAGTACCGCCCAAAAATGCCAGTAAGGCGATGTCATTCGCGCCCACCGCCATCGGCACACTGATCACGTACGTATCGGCAGGACTGCCACTCAACAGACTTTGCCCTACCCATGCGATTGGCAGAACGAAAATTCCCATCAGAATCAGATACAGTGGGAACAACCAACGAGCGACGTGTAAGTCTTGCGCGCGTTCATTCTCGACCACCATGGTATGGAATTGACGTGGCAAACAGACAATCGCCAACATGGTCAGAATGGTATGAATCAACAAAGTCGGAATGTTGGGTGATTCATAGGTTTCAGCGGCAATATCGGCAAGGTGGAAGCTCTCAGTATCCATCGCGAGCCAAACAATAAACACACCCACAACTAAAAACGCCACCAACTTGAGCACTGATTCAAACGCAATCGCCATCATCATGCCGCGGTGATGTTCGGTGTTATCTATATGGCGTGTACCAAACAGCATGGTGAAAATGGCCATCGCCCCGACCACAAACCAAGATACGCTGTAGTTTTGATAACTGAGATCAGATGCTAAATCTGGCGCGATGATCTCCAACCCCATTGTGATGCCGCGCAGTTGCAAAGCGATATATGGAAGAATGCCTGCCACGGCGATTAAAGTGACAACCACCGCCAAGCCTTGCGACTTGCCATAGCGGGCGGCAATGAAATCGGCAATGGAGGTGATGTGCTCGCGCTTAGCAATCAAGATCAGCCGAGCGAGGACGCGCCAGCCGATGGTAAACACGATGATTGGCGCGATATAGATGGGTAGGAAGGACCAAGGATTGTTGCTCGCCTGTCCGACCGTGCCGTAGAAGGTCCACGACGTACAGTACACCGCTATCGACAAGCTGTAGATCCATGGTCGCCAACGCGCTAACCATCTCTTTTGTTTGTCACCGTACCAAGCGATTAAAAACAGAATTCCCAAATACGCCAAAGAAACGGGAATCACTAGCCATCCTTGCATCCGATATCCTTTCTTACTTTTCTTGCCTTTCTTGCTGTTTTTAAAGCAAGGAATAAAAAAACCTCTCCATAAGGGAGAGGTTTCATTTAACACTGCTTTCACAACAGAGACAAAGGTTAGTTTTTAATCTCTGTCACAGAAGCTTAATTCTGTGCTTCGGGTGCATTGGCTGAGAGATCAACCACATGACTTTCATCATTTTGAGGCTCAACTTTGATAAACAGTGCAATAAAGCCCATCGCCGCCATCAGCCAGAAGATATTCGCCCCCCAGTGCTCGTAACCCCAACCACTGATCACCGTCATCAACGCGATAAACGCACCCAGTGGGATTGCGTTATATAGTGCCTGCAATGCCACCATCTTGTTCTCGGCTGAGTTCTGGATGTATTGAATCGCAGCAATGTGCGCCATTGCAAACGTCACGCCGTGAAGCATTTGCACTACCACCAACGCCAAAATAGAGGTCGTAGACGCAGTCATGCCCCAACGCAGCATCACACCACCAGCCGCAACCACAAACAGAGTGCGCAAAGACCAGCCTGCGAATAGACGCTTACTAAGAGCAAATACAGCAACTTCAGCTGCCACGCCCAAGCTCCACAAGTAACCAATCACATCTTCTGAATGACCCGCCGCTTTCCAGTGAATCGCACTAAAACCGTAGTACGCCGCATGGCTGCCCTGAATTAACGCCACCAGCACAAGGAACTTCACGACCGGTTTATCCGTCAGTAACGCTGAGAGTTTTGGACGCTCAGAATGTTGACCGCTACGCGTCACAGGCATTGGGTTGGTGTTACGCATTGCAAACAAGAGCGAGATAAACACACCGACCATCGCCGTGTACAAAATCATGTCAGAGCCAAACTCTGCCACCAAGTAACCCACCACAGTCGAGCCTGCAATAAAGGCAACCGAGCCCCACAAACGGGTACGACCGTAATCAAGCATTTTCAAACGAGCGTAGTAGTTCGCCATCGCATCAGACAGAGGCACGACAGGACCACAACACAAGTTGAACAAGACGGTGGCAAGCGCCATTAACCAGAAGTTGCCGCCAGTGAAAAAGTGGAAACCAACAAATATAAGAGCAGCAAAACTCAACCAGCGCAATGCAGGCATAAGGTGTTCGACTTTATGCAAACGTGGGGTAAGTACCATGTTCGCCACACAGCGCGTCGCTAAACCTAGACCCACTAACAGACCAATATCTGTTGGAGAAACGCCCTGCTCTTTAAACCACAACGACCAAAATGGCAGATACACGCCATACGCAAAAAAGAATCCGAGAAAGTACTGGGAAATCCAGCCATACGGAGAGGGTTTCAACATCACTGACATCCTAAAAAACGACAAAAACTAACGACTTCCGCCACGTAAACGTTTGGGACGCGGAATTATGGATCGCAATGCGTAATAGAAAAAGGGAAGAATCGGCAACTTACCGTTTCCTCAATGGCACAGGGTCTCGAAATGCAAAATTAGATTGTGACGATTTAGACCAAAGTCGTCTGGCTTCGACAGGGAAATTTGTCAGACTTAGAATGTGTTCCCACCAAATTTAGGTGCTCTCATGCCTGACAAATTTAATATGCAATCTCCACCGTTCGACCGCCTGACTGACGCACAGCAAAATCGACTGCGCTCGTCTCTTGATGTGGCGTATTACCGAACGCGAGATGTCATCTTAGCTTGTGGGCAAGACAACCCTCACCTGCACGTGCTGATTAAAGGTGCCGTGGAAGAGCGCTCAAAAGAGCAAGACGAAGTGTTTGCTCACTACGCTAACGACGACATGTTTGATGTGCGCTCTTTGTTTGAAGAAAGCGTGCGCCATCAGTATGTGGCACTGGAAGATACCCTCTCGTACTTGCTGCCCAAAGAAGTGTTTCTTGAGCTGTATAACGAGAACGGACAGTTCGCTGCCTACTTCGATAACAACCTATCCAAACGCCAAGCCCTCATTGAAGCGGCTCAACAGCAACAAAACCTCGCGGAATTCATTCTGACTAAAGTCAATAGCAGCATCTATCATCCACCGATGCTATTGGCACCTGATATGCCAATTAATCAGGTCACCAAAACACTCAAAGACAATGGCATTGATGCCGCTTTGGTTCAGCTTAACCAAGATGACCCACGCCTAGAGCAATATCCATCGGCGCATCCCTACGCGATAGTGACGCGAACCAATATGCTCCATGCCGTGATGCTTGACGACCACCCACTCGATACGCCCGTGAGTAAGATTGCGACCTTCCCTGTTTATCACGTGGATGATGGTGATTTCTTGTTTAACGCCATGATCACCATGACGCGTAATCGCATGAAGCGTCTAATGGTGTGCGAAGGTAATCAAGCGGTCGGTATGTTGGACATGACGCAAATCCTCAGTGCGTTTTCCACTCACTCACACGTACTGACACTCAGCATAGCGCGAGCCAGCAGCGTGGAAGAGTTAGCCCTTGCTTCCAATCGACAGCGTCAGTTGGTGGATAGCTTGCTGACCAACGGGATCCGTACTCGCTTCATCATGGAGCTGATATCTGCCGTAAACGAACAAATCATCGAAAAAGCGTTTGAACTTGTGGTGCCACCAGCACTGCACGATCACTGTTGTCTGATTGTGCTTGGCTCGGAAGGTCGCGGAGAACAAATCCTCAAAACCGATCAAGACAACGCACTGATCATCCAAGATGGGCTGGAATGGGAACATTGCGCCGAAGTGATGCAAACCCTCACCCACACCTTGCAGCAACTGGGTTATCCACTCTGCCCTGGCAAAGTCATGGTTAACAATCCGAAGTGGGTCCGAACGCAGCAAGAATGGATTAAAACGCTCGATGGTTGGATTGCTAAAGCGCAGCCTGAACAAATCATGGATTTAGCCATCTTCAGTGATGCCCATGCAGTCGCAGGCAATCGAGAATTACTCACGCCTATCGCAGATCACCTCAGAGACAGCATGAAAGATCGTATGTTGATTCTGTCCGATTTCACTCGACCTGCGCTGCAATTTTCCGTACCTCTTACTCTGTTTGGCAACGTAAAAAGTGCTAAGGACGGGCTGGATATTAAGCGTGGCGGCATCTTCCCTATCGTGCATGGCATTCGCACTTTGGCATTGGAATACGCAATTGAAGAGAAGAACACCTTCGAGCGTATCGAAGCACTGAGAAACAAGCGTATCTTAGAACCAGAAACCGCCGATAACCTCAATGAGGCGCTGAAGCTGTTCTTCAAGATCCGTTTGAACCAGCAATTGAGTAAGCAAGAAGCATTAAACAATATCGACATCAAACAGTTAGACAGGACTGAACGAGACCTGCTACGCCACAGCTTACACGTGGTGAAGAAGTTTAAGCAGTTCTTAGGCTTCCATTATCAAATCCGTGATTAGAGTCTTTTAGGCAAATAAGACGAGAGGTAACAGGGATGAATTGGCTACAAAGGAAATACTGGCATTACAAGCTGAAGGGCTCACCTTATCAGCCACTGTTTTGTTCGCCGCAAAAAGGCGAGTTTGTCTCTCTCGATTGCGAAACCACCAGCTTGGACCCAAATCGAGCCGAGCTGGTCACCATCGCTGCGACCAAAATCATCGACAATCGCATCATCACCAGTAAGCCATTCGAAGTTCGACTGCGCGCCCCGCAATCACTCGATTCAGGCTCGGTAAAAATTCACCATATCCGCCATCAAGATTTGGTGGATGGCATCAGCGAAAAAGAAGCGCTCATCAAGCTGCTCGACTTTATCGGCAATCGTCCTTTAGTCGGCTACCACATTCGCTACGACAAAAAGATCCTCGACCTCGCCTGTCTGAGGCATTTAGGCTTCCCACTACCTAACCCACTCATCGAAGTGAGCCAGATTTATCACGACAAGCTCGAACGTCATTTGCCTAACGCCTACTTCGACTTAAGTCTTGATGCAATTTGTAAGCACCTTGAGCTACCGATTCAAGACAAACACGACGCCCTGCAAGACGCAAAATCTGCTGCTTTGGTGTATGTGCGCCTAACCAAAGGCGATTTACCAAACCTGAGCGTGCCTTATACCCAATAGGCTTAAGACTCAGCTTTCGATCCACGTCCCACATTCGCTTTAAATTCAGCAATATCGCGGCGCATTCCTCACTCTCATCCTAAAGTCTAATTGTGGAAATACGCGCTGTGACTGACAGTTATATGCACAGCAACGTTCTTGATGAATCACAGACGAAAGAACGGAAACCGCCCTACAAAAGACGAAGGTCGAGAATTAAAGGCACAAGGAGAGAAGCCATGAGCGAAGCCCACGTTTATCCGGTAAAAGAAAATATTAAAAACCATACGCATGCGGATAATGACACTTACCTAGCCATGTATCAGCAGTCGGTAAGCGACCCTGAAGGCTTCTGGAGCGAACACGGTAAAGTTGTCGATTGGATTAAGCCATTCACTCAAGTTAAAAATACCTCTTTCGATACTGGTCACGTCGACATTCGTTGGTTCGAAGACGGCACGCTGAACGTATCTGCAAACTGTATTGACCGTCACCTTGCCGAGCGTGGCGATGAAGTCGCAATCATCTGGGAAGGCGATGATCCTGCTGACGATAAAACCCTCACATTCAATGAACTGCACAAAGAAGTGTGTAAGTTCTCTAACGCACTAAAAGAGCAAGGCGTGCACAAAGGCGACGTGGTTTGTCTTTACATGCCAATGGTGCCAGAAGCGGCTATCGCAATGCTGGCATGTACGCGTATTGGTGCGGTTCATACCGTGGTATTTGGTGGCTTCTCGCCAGAAGCACTGTCCGGTCGTATCATCGACTCAGATGCGAAAATCGTTATCACCGCTGACGAAGGCGTTCGTGGTGGTCGCGCAGTACCACTGAAGAAAAACGTTGATGAAGCACTGACAAACCCAGAAGTAAAAACCATCGACAAAGTTGTCGTTCTAAAACGCACGGGTGGCAACATTGATTGGCACGAGCACCGTGACGTTTGGTGGCACGAAGCAACGGCTGTCGTTTCTGACGTATGTCCACCTGAGGAGATGAAAGCGGAAGACCCTCTATTCATTCTTTACACTTCAGGCTCAACAGGTAAGCCAAAAGGCGTGCTGCACACTACAGGTGGTTACCTAGTGTACGCAACCATGACCTTCAAATACGTGTTCGATTACCAAGAAGGTGAAACGTTCTGGTGTACTGCGGATGTGGGTTGGATTACAGGTCACACTTACTTAATTTACGGTCCACTGGCGAACGGTGCGAAAACCATTCTGTTCGAAGGTGTACCAAACTACCCAAGCACGGCTCGCATGAGTGAAGTGGTTGATAAGCATCAAGTAAACATTCTCTACACTGCGCCAACAGCGATTCGCGCCCTAATGGCGAAAGGTAACGAAGCAGTAGCAGGAACATCTCGTTCAAGCTTGCGTGTTATGGGCTCAGTTGGTGAACCTATCAACCCAGAAGCATGGGAGTGGTACTACAAGACCATCGGTAATGAAAACTCACCTATCGTGGATACTTGGTGGCAAACAGAAACAGGCGGTATCTTGATTGCACCACTACCAGGTGCAACCGACCTGAAACCAGGCTCAGCAACTCGCCCATTCTTCGGTGTACAACCTGCGCTAGTAGATAACATGGGTAACATCATTGAAGAGACCGCAGCAGAAGGTAACTTGGTGATCCTTGATTCATGGCCAGGTCAGATGCGTACTGTTTACGGTGACCACGAGCGCTTTGAGCAAACCTACTTCTCAACCTTCAAAGGCATGTACTTCACCAGTGATGGTGCACGTCGTGACGAAGACGGTTATTACTGGATCACAGGTCGTGTAGATGACGTACTGAACGTTTCAGGTCACCGCATGGGTACCGCAGAAATTGAATCAGCACTGGTTGCACACGATAAGATTGCGGAAGCGGCGATTGTCGGTATTCCTCATGACATCAAAGGTCAGGCAATTTACGCTTACGTCACGCTTAATGACGGTGAATTCCCATCAGCCGAGCTGCACAAAGAGGTGAAAGACTGGGTACGTAAAGAGATTGGTCCAATCGCGACACCAGACGTGCTGCACTGGACAGACTCTCTACCGAAAACTCGCTCTGGTAAGATCATGCGCCGCATCCTACGTAAGATTGCAACGGGTGATACTAGCAACCTGGGTGATACTTCGACACTGGCTGATCCAAGTGTTGTAGACAAGCTAATTGCAGAGAAAGCAGAACTGGCATAACACCCAGCCCCTGTTTTAAACGCTAGCCCTAAAAGCCACCATTGCATGGTGGCTTTTTTGTGCGTGGACGCAAAATAAACCACAGAAAGCACGTGGCAATTATGTTGTTTTTGTTAACTTGGTTACAGAAACGGCGGGGGCTATTGGGAGATTAGACCAGTAAATTGCTGCTAATTGCTGTGAATTAGCTATAATCTTGGTCGATTTTTTAAAATTTGCTCGGTTTTAACAAAAAAATCGTGCTGAATTATCGTATATTTGGGAATATAAACGTTCCACTCACGATAAAGGAAGATAGCAACATAATGTCTGCAAAGTCACGGATTCTAGTTCTAAACGGACCAAATCTTAACCTATTAGGTCTGCGTGAACCGGCACATTACGGTAACAACACCCTAGCACAGATTGTTGATGCATTGACTGAACAAGCTCACAACTCTGGGGTGGAACTTGAACACCTGCAATCGAATCGTGAGTACGAACTGATTGAAGCTATCCACGCTGCGTACGGCAAAGTGGACTTCATCATCATCAACCCAGCAGCTTTCACTCATACCAGTGTGGCGCTGCGTGATGCATTACTTGGCGTAGCCATCCCATTTATCGAAGTGCACCTATCGAACGTTCACGCTCGTGAGCCGTTCCGTCATCACTCTTATCTGTCAGATAAAGCAGAAGGAGTGATTTGTGGCTTAGGTGCACAAGGTTATGAATTCGCTCTGTCTGCAGCAATCGCGAAATTGCAGGCAAAGTAAACCAAACACTCTGCAGCCCTTTGGGGTTGTCTTAATCACAAGATAAAAGAGAAAGAAAAGATGGATATTCGTAAAATCAAGAAGCTAATCGAGTTAGTTGAAGAATCTGGCATTGCTGAGCTAGAAATCTCTGAAGGTGAAGAGTCAGTACGCATCAGCCGTAATGGCCCTGCATCTGCTCCAGCACCAGTTCATTACGCAGCAGCTCCAGTAGCAGCACCTGCGCCAGTAGCAGCTCCAGTAGCAGACGCACCAGCAATGGCAGCAGAAGCACCAGCAGCAGTTCCTGCAGGTCACCAAGTTCTTTCTCCAATGGTTGGTACTTTCTACCGTTCTCCAAGTCCAGACGCGAAATCATTCGTTGAAGTTGGTCAGAGCGTAAATGCTGGCGACACTCTATGTATCGTTGAAGCAATGAAAATGATGAACCAAATCGAAGCGGACAAATCAGGTGTTGTAACTGCAATCCTAGTTGAAGACGGCCAGCCAGTTGAATTCGACCAACCACTAGTTGTAATCGAATAAGCGGGGCTTGCCTTATGCTAGATAAAGTAGTCATCGCGAACCGAGGTGAAATTGCACTTCGTATCCTTCGCGCTTGTAAAGAATTAGGCATTAAGACTGTGGCAGTGCACTCAACAGCTGACCGCGATCTTAAGCACGTACTACTTGCAGACGAAACAGTATGTATCGGTCCTGCTCGTGGTATCGACAGCTACCTAAACATCCCTCGTATCATTTCTGCAGCAGAAGTGACGGGTGCAATTGCGATTCACCCGGGGTACGGCTTCCTATCTGAGAACGCAGACTTTGCTGAACAAGTAGAGCGCAGCGGTTTCATCTTCGTTGGTCCTAAAGCAGACACCATCCGCATGATGGGTGACAAAGTGTCAGCAATCAACGCAATGAAAAAAGCAGGTGTTCCTTGTGTACCAGGCTCTGACGGTCCACTAGATAACGACGAAGACAAAAACAAAGCTCACGCTAAGCGTATCGGCTACCCAGTAATCATCAAAGCCTCTGGTGGCGGCGGTGGTCGTGGTATGCGTGTTGTGCGTTCTGAAGCGGAACTTGTTCAAGCTATCGCTATGACGCGTGCAGAAGCAAAAGCGGCATTCAACAACGATATGGTTTACATGGAGAAATTCCTAGAGAACCCTCGTCACGTTGAAGTTCAGGTAATTGCTGATGGCCAAGGTGGCGCTATCCACCTAGGTGAACGTGACTGTTCTATGCAGCGTCGTCACCAAAAGGTTGTTGAAGAAGCTCCAGCACCAGGTATCACTGAAGAGATGCGTAAGTACATCGGTGAACGTTGTACACGTGCATGTTTAGAAATCGGTTACCGCGGCGCAGGTACGTTCGAGTTCCTATACGAGAACGGTGAATTCTACTTCATCGAAATGAACACTCGTATTCAGGTTGAGCACCCAGTAACAGAAATGGTTACCGGTGTTGACCTAATTAAAGAACAGCTACGCGTAGCAGCAGGTCAACCACTGTCATTCACTCAGGATGACATCAAGATCCGCGGCCATGCGATTGAGTGTCGTATCAACGCAGAAGACCCAGAGCGCTTCCTACCTTCACCAGGTAAGATTGAACGCTTCCACGCCCCAGGCGGTATGGGTGTTCGTTGGGAATCTCACATCTACACAGGCTACACAGTACCACCTCATTACGATTCAATGATTGGTAAACTGATCACTTACGGTGAGAACCGTGATGTAGCGATTGCACGTATGAAGAACGCACTAGGCGAGATGATCATTGAAGGCATCAAGACTAACGTTACTCTACAAGAGTCAATCATGAATGATGAGAACTTCCAGCACGGTGGTGCGAACATTCACTACCTAGAGAAGAAGCTAGGCCTACAATAAGCCTTCGCTAACCTCATAATAAATGCCCACATCTGTGGGCATTTTTGTTTTGTATAAAGTCTATACTCAAACAAATCGTAGAGTTCTGGTAAACTCTGCGCCACTTCATTCACTTTAAGAGCAAAAACAAATGCCTTGGATTCAAATCAAACTCAACGCGACCAATGAAAACGCTGAGCAAATCGGCGACATGCTAATGGAAGAGACTGGTGCGCTGTCTGTAACATTCCTAGACGCGCAGGATACGCCCGTATTCGAACCTCTACCTGGCGAGACTCGCTTATGGGGCGATACTGACATTCTGGCACTGTACGATGCAGAAGCAGATACAAACTTCATCATCACTCAAATCAAAGCAAGCGGCATGCTAGCAGACGATTTTGCTTACAAAGTAGAACAGCTAGAAGACAAAGACTGGGAACGCGAATGGATGGAAAACTTCCACCCTATGAAATTCGGCGAACGTCTATGGATCTGTCCAAGTTGGCGTGATGTTCCTGAACCAGACGCGGTTAACGTTATGCTTGATCCAGGTCTGGCTTTCGGTACGGGTACTCACCCTACGACAGCACTTTGCCTTGAATGGCTAGAGAGTTTAGATCTATCTGGTAAAACAGTTATCGACTTTGGTTGTGGCTCAGGCATCCTTGCGATCGCTGCGATCAAACTTGGCGCAGGCAAAGTTATCGGGATCGACATTGATCCTCAAGCACTTCAAGCTTCTCGCGATAACGCAGAGCGCAACGGTGTTGCTGACCAATTAGAAGTGTACCTTCCTCAAAACCAACCTGAAGGCCTGATCGCTGATGTGGTTGTTGCTAACATTCTTGCTGGTCCATTACGTGAACTTGCACCTATCATTAAAGGTTTGGTTAAACCGAATGGTGACCTAGCAATGTCTGGTGTTTTAGACACTCAAGCAGAAGACGTAGCGAACTATTACCGTGATGAGCTTCACATTGATCCAATCGCAGAACAAAGCGAATGGTGTCGAATCTCCGGTCGTAAGCAAGGCTAGACAAGGTTTTCAGGGCTAATTGTTTGAATTTCATACAAATTACAAAAACAATTTGTAAATGCTCAAATATTAGTCTTTTCACGCAGTAAAAAAATGCGTAAAATGCGCGCCCTTGCTGGTACAGAACTGTGATGACGTTTTGAAAATCGGAAACTATCAACTTAAGAACAATCTAATCGTAGCCCCTATGGCTGGTGTAACGGATAGACCGTTTCGCGAGTTGTGTCTTCGCTATGGTGCGGGAATGGCCGTCAGTGAAATGATGTCTGCTAACCCGAAACTATGGGGAACGTCAAAGTCGAAACAGCGCATGGTGCATGAAGGCGAATCGGGCATTCGCTCTGTACAGATTGCCGGTTCCGATCCACAGCTTATGGCCGATGCAGCTCAATTCAGTGTTGAAAACGGTGCGCAAATCATCGACATCAACATGGGCTGCCCAGCAAAGAAAGTGAATAAGAAGCTGGCGGGTTCTGCCTTGCTTCAGTACCCAGACATCATCAAAGAGATTTTGACTGCGGTAGTGGACGCGGTAGACGTTCCTGTAACGTTAAAAACCCGTACTGGCTGGAACACAGAAAATAAAAACTGTGTTCACATCGCTAAATTAGCCGAAGACTGCGGCATACAGGCTCTTGCACTGCATGGCAGAACAAAAGCGTGTATGTACAAAGGTGAGGCCGAATACGACAGCATTAAAGCGGTTAAACACGCTATATCCATTCCGGTTATCGCAAACGGTGATATCGATAGCCCGGAGAAAGCGAAGTTTGTACTGGAGTACACCGGTGCAGACGCTTTAATGATTGGACGCCCTGCCCAAGGTCGTCCTTGGATTTTCCAGGAAATCCATCACTATTTGGAAAACGGCACCACAATGGATGAGCTTCCAAGTGAGGAAGTGAAAACCATTATGCTTGGTCATGTTAACGCTTTGCATGATTTCTATGGAGAGTTCTTAGGTCCACGTATCGCGCGTAAGCACGTTGGTTGGTACCTAAAAGAGCATGAACAAGCGAGTGAGTTTCGCCGTACCTTCAATGCTATCGATGCAGCTGAGCTGCAGCTTGAGGCATTAGAGGGTTATTTTGATAACGTTGCATCATAATTAAGAGAAGAGCTAGACCGAATATGTTCGAACAAAATCTGACTTCAGAAGCATTAACAGTAACTACAGTAACGTCACAAGACCAGATTACTCAGAAGCCTTTACGTGACTCTGTTAAAGCGTCTCTTAAAAACTACCTAGCTCAACTAAACGGCCAGGAAGTAACTGAACTATACGAATTAGTTCTAGCTGAAGTTGAACAGCCACTACTAGATACCATCATGCAGTACACTCGCGGTAACCAAACTCGCGCAGCAACTATGATGGGTATCAACCGCGGTACTCTTCGCAAGAAACTTAAAAAATACGGCATGAACTAATACGTTCATACAGTATTTTTGTAAAAAAGGCTTGGCCAGCAATGGTTAAGCCTTTTTTATTGCCTTTAAGCCATCCAGCTCTGCGTTCCTCATATTCTGTGTAAACATTAGTCAAATCTGATACATTGAACTGTGATCGGTATTGATTGTGAACTCAATATAAACAGATATAATCAAAGACTTACATTGGATAAAGGAACTAACCTCGTGATTTACAAAGAAAGGGAAGATTGGCTCCATGCCATTTTGAATACCCTCCCTGATCATGTCTTTATCCTCAATGAACAAGGTCGCTATATCGAAAGTTTCGGTGGCACTTACCATTCAAAGTACTTCAATGCGCAAAGCTATACCAACCTCAAGTTGAACGATGTTTTGTCGACAAACAAAGCCGTTGAGTTGCTTGGTTACATTGGTGATGTACTCCACTCTAACGAGCCAAAAGTCGTCAAATACAGTATCGCACTGCAAGATCACCTACTGATGCCAATAGAAGAACTAGATGCGTTAGACAATCCAGAAGAGACCTGGTTTGAAGCAATCATCAAGCCCGTAGAAAGCTTCCAGGGTGGTGAAAACTTGGTAATTTGGTCCGTGCGTGATGTCACCAAAACGCATCTGCTAGAAAGGCGCCTCAAAGAGCTTTCAGAAACAGATGAGTTAACAGGTGTCTTGAATCGCCGAGCATTCCTAACAAGCCTAGATAGGTCTCTGAGCTCGCATTCGCACCCATCTCAACCCCTAACTTGCGTCATGATTGATATTGATCACTTCAAAGAGATCAACGATCAGGTTGGGCACTTCTCCGGCGACCAAGTGATCAATCATGTAGCCAAGATTTGCCAACGTGCAATTCGTGGAACTGACTTTATTGGTCGTTTAGGAGGGGAAGAATTTGCCGTAATCCTAGCCAATACCAGCGCAATACAGGCCTATGAGGTAGCAGAAAGGATCAGACAAGCGATCCAAAATGCACCATGCCAAGTTGATGGTATCGAAATCAGCACAACGGTTAGCATTGGTGTCGCCGAATATGACGGGCAAGTATTGAGCGCAAAAGAGTTAATGGTTAACGCAGATAAAGCCATGTATTACTCAAAGCACTCAGGACGTAATCAAGTCACTCTGTATCATGGCCATATTCCTGACGTTAAACTGCAGCACTCTACCAACTTAAGAATCCAAAAGGTTTCTTAACCCATCTGCTTTATCGTCCATACTTTACATTAACTTATCCACGCCTCCCTCAATACGCTCAAACGCAGCTCTTATGCCTAAATCTAGTATGAGAATAGACAAGCTCAATATGTTTTAACAACGAGCTTAAGGAGTTCTAGAGACATGAGAGTTGGTGACATTGTGAAAGACTAAGTAGTGCGTTAGCACTATCTCACGATCAATTTAGTAAACAGGAAAGATATACAGGTTTTAGAAAATGATGTGCTTTTATAGGAGAGTTTTTGGTAATCAAATTTACTTTGCTTTAAATGCAAAAAAGCCCACTCTTTCGAGTGGGCTTCTTCAAATTTAAAGCCTGGCGATGTCCTACTCTCACATGGGGAAGCCCCACACTACCATCGGCGCTAATTCGTTTCACTTCTGAGTTCGGAATGGAAGTCAGGTGGGTCCAAATCGCTATGGTCGCCAAGCAAATTCTTTAATCTGGAAAACT
>NZ_JATABF010000038.1:0-63595 GCF_036533715.1 Vibrio sp. M260121
AATTGTTCTTGTGCCCAAAGTTTAGCGTCTGAATATGTCATCTTAGTGTTTCAGTGAGGAATAGTAAGTGATCAGATCGCACACACGTTAAAGAGTTCAAAAAAAATCCCCAAGCTACAAGCTTGGGGATTTGTGTATAAGAGACAGGCTGATTAAGCGGGCTTTGTGCTTGGTATTTTGAACTTAGAAACCACTGTCGTCTTGCGCTTGAGCTTTCGCCATTTGAATCGGGTCAAGCTTGAGTGTCTGCGTAGGGAACGCAATATCCGCTTCGTGCTTCTTAATGATCGCCATGACTTGCAAAAGCACATCTTGTTTCACTTCGTGGTAGCGGACCCAGTTCACCGTTTTAGTGAAGGTATAGATAAAGAAGTTCAGTGAAGACGCACCAAACGCATCGAAGTTGACGATAAGTGTCTGGCGCGTATCGATATCTTTGTGGTTCTTCAGCATTTCGCGCACTTCATCAATGATTACTGGTACTTTGTCTGCATCGTCGTAGCGCAGGCCAATTGTCTCAAAGATTCGGCGGTTCAACATGCGAGACGGGTTTTCTACCACGATGTTGCTGAACACTGAGTTAGGTACATAGATAGGTCGCTTATCGAAGGTTCGAATGCTGGTCATGCGCCAGCCAATACGTTCCACCGTTCCTTCTATTTGACGGTCTGGAGAGCGGATCCAATCGCCAACTTTAAACGGACGATCGAAGTAAATCATCAAACCACCAAAGAAGTTTGATAGAAGATCCTTGGCTGCTAAACCTACAATCAAACCACCGACACCACCAAAGGTCAGTAAACCAGAAAGGCTGAGACCAAATGCCTGCATAACGGTCAATACGCCGATGATGATAAAGAACAGGCGAGCGACTTTCGCGACGGCTTGTACGGTTGTCTCGTCACGGGTCTTCTGCTCCAGCACGTAGTCTTCGACGTTGGTGATAAGACGCATCACAATCCAAACTAGGATGCTGATAACAAGAATGAGTTTAAGGGTGCTGAGCCAGTTGAACTCGTTCCCCAACTCACTTTGCAGAACAATGCCCAACGATACCGTCGCAGGCCAACACCAGATTAAGGTACTGATGGGGGTTTTGAGTGCTTCTAATAAAAGGTCATCCCAATGAAAGGGGGTTTTCTCGACCAAAATAGCTAATCGAGAATGCAATACGCGCCACGCAATCCAAGCAAAAAAGCTCGCAATCGTAATGAACAGTACGCTGCTGCTCCAGTCTTGATGATGGGCCATGATGTAAGTTTGAAGTTCTGTAAACCACTGTGGCATAAGTAAAGTTTCATTTTTTGGAACAATGAGTGAAAGGTAGCAGAGTTTGAGTCTACGCCCTAGCAAAATGATGTGATTCGAATAATCCGTTCTTGTCTTCTTATAACTGTTATTAAGGCGGTGAGTGTTTAGAGTGATGTTAATGATTAATGTGTAAATACAAGGTAATGATACGTATGGTGAAATGTAACGTTCGTGCTGTTCAACCTACACGGTGTGATGAAACTCGAACTTTGAAAGATAAGCGCTATCATTCGAACCATCAATTGTAGGTTCTTTGACTCATCGCTAACATTTATCAAGCTCAAACATGAGACTTTAATGTCACTTTGACATACGGAGATAAACCATGGAATTCACAGAGCTAGATAGAAATGCGCTCTACGACATTTGGATGTCGCAAAAAGCAAAAATGCACCTCACCCAAATGGAGATGGCAAAGCGCCTAGGTTTAAGCTTGCATGAGTTCTCTGCGTTGCTACGTGGGAACGCTCCGCTAACACTTGGCTTCGTGAAGCAACTTTGCGAACAATTGCATGTCCGTCCTGGTCAAGTGATTCCATCTATGAGCAAGCGCGATATTTCTTCTTCGGGCTCGGTGTACCTACAAAACCGTATCACCGTAGATGGTGAAATCCGTAATGTCTTCATTGAAGGCAACCAAGTTGTGATCGAGTACGAACATACTCTTAGCTAAGTCGCGGAATTAAGTATCTCGAGGCTACTTGGGTATGTCTAGCGAGAAGCTTTTATTGCTTTCCTCTAAATGAAAGGAACGTTGACGGAAGCTTTTCTCAAGATCTCCTTCTCCTGCTAATCAACATACCACTTGTACTCTTAGTTGTTTTATTTTATTAAGTTTGCTTAATTGGTAAATTATCTATAGGCATTCTATATAAGTGGTATTTATCTAGTGCCAATAATAATATTGCCAATATCAATTAGTTTACCCGTGATAGTGAAATATGTTGTATTTGTTTTGAAACAACATACAACATATTAAGCACTAAATAACCACACCAATAAGGTGGGTATTTAATCACGGAGCTACAAGTATGCATAAAATTAGTGTTTTGCCGTTAGTGATGGCGATATCTTTTTCTGCTGTGTTTCAGGCATCGCCAAGTTTGGCCTACTCAGCAGTTTCGTCAGAATCATATGTTTTTAATAAACCTCATGTTGTTCATGTAAATGTATTTGACACGGAACTTAAGACACCAATCCTTGATGGTGAATATGAAGTTTTAGTTAAAATACTCAAATCTGAAAAAAGTAAGCAAATTGGTTATAAGAATATTACTTGTACATTTGTAAATGGCAGTTGTGAAATCCCTATATCAAATGAAGACCTAAAAGGTAATAACACTTTAACGGATTTAGGGGATAGCCATTTTCTCATAGAAATCCCCGAAATATTAAGCAATTATTCGATTGAGTATGAAGTTAAAGCGGTACTATTTGCTCGTGTTGCTGAAAATGCTGTTGGCTTTATTACCCCAACTGAAGTTGATACAAATGCCATTTATATCGACGGTAATATGGTTATTGATAGCTCAGGAAGATGGGTTGGTGACTTAGAAGGCCTTGGCGGTGAAGTTGGTCCTCAAGGGCCGAAAGGTGACGCTGGTGCTGTAGGTCCGGTGGGGCCAAAAGGTGACAAGGGCGACAAAGGTGATAGAGGTACAGCAGGAGCTCAAGGACCAAAAGGTGACAAGGGAGATAAAGGAAACACAGGTAGCCGTGGTTATAGAGGTTACAAAGGTGAGGAAGGTGACTCGGCATATGAGGTCTGGCGAAAACTTCCAGGTAACTCGAACAAGACGGAAGAAGACTTTTTTAAATACATAGCGAGTTTGATCGATATTGACAAAGACTCTTCAGGTTGGAATTCTTCACCATGGTTTGGAGACCAAGTTGGGAACGCAAAATCAATGGAGTTATCTAATAATAAATTGTTTATACGTTCTGGGTGGGCTGTCGATGCAATAGGCTCAAGTTCTAGCAATTATGTTGGTTTGTCGAGCGGCGGTCGTGTATATAACGTTAGTACAACGAACTTAAAGCAAATTAATGTCACCGTCGGCAATTATAGATATGCTCAGGGTAAGCGTTCTATTGTTTCTTTAGAATTTGTATATAAGAATGGCTCGAGACATAAATATGGTACAGGTCAAGAATCCACTAATAAACAGGTGTCTACATATTCCATTCCTAATGGAAAAACATTAAATAAAATAGAGGCATATTCACCATCTAGATACATAGTGAGTGCCATTAAGTTTTATTCAAAATGATAGTTGGTTCATCTAAGTTAGCTATTGTTAATAACGAGGACTCAACTTAATATATTTCCTTTGTCCCAGTTAGGCCGAGATTTTTCTCGGCCTCTTGTCGTTTATTTTATAACCTTTGCTAGTGAGTCCTTAGAGATGTCCGATATCGACTTCGCTCCTGTAAGTGTCATTGCTACACGCATCTCTTTGTCATACAAATTAAGCAAGTTCTCTACGCCAGCACCGCCTTGCGCTGCGAGTGCGTAAACAAAAGAGCGGCCAAGCAGAGTGCAGTCTGCACCGAGTGCCAGCATACGCACCACATCCAGACCTGTACGGATACCCGAGTCGACGAAAATTTTCAAATCACCTTTTACTGCATCTGCGATACTAGGTAATGCTTTCGCTGTTGAAAGGACCCCGTCAAGCTGGCGACCACCGTGGTTTGACACAACAATACCATCAGCCCCGAAGCGAACCGCGTCTTTTGCATCTTCTTCATCCAAAATACCTTTGATGACCATCGGCCCATCCCAAAAGTCTCGAATCCACTCTAGATCTTTCCAACAGATTGAAGGATCGAAGTTTGCGCCCAGCCAGCCAATGTAGTCTTCCAACTTGGTTGGCTCGCCACGGTAAGTGGAGATATTACCTAAGTCGTGAGGTTTACCTAATACACCCACATCTAATGCCCAGCTAGGATGAAGCATAGATTGGAATACACGGCGCATCGCCGCATTTGGACCACTCATACCGGAGTGCATGTCACGGTAACGCGCGCCTGGCACTGGCATATCCACAGTGAAGACCAGCGTTGTTACGCCAGCGGCTTTCGCGCGCTCAAGTACGTTCTGCATAAAGCCACGGTCTTTCAGAACATACAGCTGAAACCACATTGGGCGTTCAATCGCAGGTGCCACTTCTTCAATTGGACAAACGGAGACGGTCGACATGGTGAAAGGAATGCCTTTCTTTTCTGCCGCTTTTGCTGCTTGAACCTCACCACGTCGTGCGTACATACCTGTTAAGCCAACAGGCGCTAGAGCAATAGGCATCGCCAGCTGTTCACCGAAGATTTCCGTTTCTAAGCTTAGCTCACTCATATCGCGCAGAACACGTTGGCGTAGTGCCACGTCACCTAAGTCATCGGTGTTGCGCTTTAATGTGCGCTCGTCGTATGAACCGCCATCAATGTAATGGAAAAGGAATGGAGGCAGCTTGGCTTTCGCGGCAGCGCGGTAATCTGTAGAAGCAGAGATAATCATATTCGTGTGTCCTGGCTGTTATTCTAAGATTGCGTCCTGAGTCAATGAGCACCTGCTCTGTCAGTGTTTCACTGACTGCCATCCTTTCGGCAGTCGACATCAGAATAGAGTATAGATAAGTGATTGAGCTGTTAGACATTCCATACACGGAACAATCAATTATCTGCACTGAAAAAGACTGGCACACCGGTCGGGGGATTGATGCAGCAAGCCACACCAAAAGTCGGGGTAGTAGTGCTGACCGCTGTGCCAGAGAAAGTGCAGGGCGGGGGAGACCCTGCGTAAGTGTTACTTCATTAAAGCGTCGGTGACTTGGAATCCGTAAATCAGAATCAGACCGATGATGCCTGTGACCACCAAGTAGTAGAACGTTGGGATAACGGTCTTGCGAAGCGTTGCGCCTTCTCGTCCTAGCAGGCCAACTGTTGCAGAGGCAGCCACAACGTTGTGGATGGCAATCATGTTACCCGCAGCAGCGCCAACCGCTTGAAGGGCAACCACAATGGCACTTGAGATAGTCAGTGTCTGCGCCACTTCGAACTGGAACTGGCTGAACATCATGTTCGACACGGTATTAGAGCCGGCGATGAATGCACCAAGGGCACCAACAGTCGCACTCAACGCCGGGAATGCTGAGCCAACGAGGTCTGCTGCAAAGTTTGCCGTGGTTACAGGCATACTTGCTAGCTCGGCGCCGTTGACACCTGAGTTAATAAAGATGCGAACCATAGGGATGGTGAACACAAGAACGAAACCTGCACCGATTAGTGTCTTGCTTGATTCGCCAAATGCTTTGCCTAGTGACTTAGCGCCGCCACCTTGTAGAAGAACCGCAAGTAACGCTACGAAGACTAAGATGCCACCCGGAAGGTATAGAGGTTGAATCGCTGTGCTGATACCTGTTTCACCAAGAATATTACCAAATGATAGGCTGACGCTCTTAAGTAGACCTTTGAACTCAGGGCTTACGCGGCTTGCCACTAGGATAACAGCTAGCATCACGTAAGGTGCCCAAGCTTTGGTTAGGCTCATTGGTTTGCCTGGGTTGTCATCAAGATTGATCTTTAGAGAACCTAGCCATTCTGCTGGCCATTTATCTTCGCTTTCGAAGTCCCACTTGGTTTTTGGAACAAGGAAACCTTTCTTCGCCGCAGTAACTACAATAGCTAGACCAACTAGACCACCGATTAATGACGGGAACTCAGCACCTAGGAACACACCTGTTAGTGCATAAGGAACGGTGAAGGCAACACCTGCGAATAGCGCGAAAGGTAGGATGTCTAGACCTTCACTCCAGCTCTTATTCTTACCAAAGAATCGAGTCAGCATCATTGCCATGAGTACCGGAATGAGAGTACCAACCGTTGCGTGAATCATTGCTACGCTTGCGGTGATTTGTTGTAGGTACGCTTCCCATGTTGAGCCATGAGCAACCAGTGCTTCACCAATATTGTGCGTATCTAAACCTTTGTTCACTCCTACGATGATTGGTGTCCCAACCGCACCGAAAGATACTGGTGTAGATTGGATCATCATGCCCATCAGTACCGCTGCAAGCGCAGGGAAGCCAATCGCAACCAATAGAGGGGCGGCGATAGCAGCAGGTGTACCGAAGCCAGATGCGCCCTCAATGAATGAGCCGAAACACCAAGCGATGATGATGGCTTGAACGCGACGGTCGGCTGAAATATCAGTAAACCCATTGCGAATTGTGGTGATCGCGCCAGTGTGTTTTAAAGTGTTAAGCAAGAAGATGGCACCAAACACGATCCATAGAACAGAGACGGTAATGCCTAATCCTTGAAAGACAGACGCCAGTACGCGAGTAGCTGACATATCCCAAAACATTAGGGCGATAGCGACGGTTAGACCGAACGCAACAGGCATAGCTTTTTTAGCAGGCCAGTTGAGACCAACCAATAATATGGCGGCGACAACAATTGGCGAAAACGCCACAAGGGCAAGTAGGGTTTCACTCATTGGTACATCCTCGTACGCTGACTTCTCGAACCGCTTTATGCTGTTGAGATGATTTTTGTTGTAATGGTTTTGTTAATTTGGCGTGAATTTACCCCTTTATTTTTTATAGATATAGGGAAATAATGAAATTGATTTATTCCAAAAGTGACATAATAGAATGCGTGCAGATGATCTAATCCTGTTCTCACAGGTGATAGAAATGGGCAGTTTTAGTAAGGTGGCTGAAGAAAATAACCTTACAAATTCAGTAGTTAGTAAGAGAATTGCGCGGCTAGAAGAAGAGATAGGTGCTCAGCTATTATATCGAACAACGCGTAAATTGACCCTGACCGAAGCAGGGAAGGTTTTGTTACACAGTGCTAAAAATGTGAAGCAAGCCACTCAGGAGGCTATGGATGCAGTTTCAGGCTTTGGTGAGAATGTCAGCGGTCATATCAAAATGTCGGTGCCGACTATCTCGGGTGATTTGATCTTGGCGGACGCCGTCGCCGAGTTTTGTAATATGCACCCAGGTTTAACCGTCGATATGTCGCTTGATAATCGCTTTGTTGACTTGGTTGCTGGTGGCTTTGACTTGGTGATTCGAACTGGTTATCTAGAAGATTCCAGCTTGATTGCGCGTCATATTCTTGATTCACAATGGGTGGTTTGTGCCTCGCCTTCTTATATTGTCAAAAATGGCAAACCGATTGAGCCCATCGACTTAACCACGCACAACTGTTTGCAATACGCCTACCAAACTACCGGTGCGACCGACTGGCAGTTCAAAGGCAAACAGGGTGACTACATCGTCAAAGTGTCGGGCAGCTTCTCTACGGATAACGCTACCGCATTAAGAAAAGCAGCTCTAGGTGGGCATGGTATCGCCTACGTACCGCGTTGCTTGGTTTATCACGACATTCGTAGCGGTGAGCTGGTGGATATTTTCCCTGAGTTGGTCGGTAAAAAGCTCGGCATCTACGCGGTTTATCCTTTTACTCGTCAGCCTCCAAACAAAGTAAAGCTCTTGATTGAGCACATTCGAGAACGATACCTAACTATCTCGCATTACTTTTAGGCAGTTCATAAATACAAGAAATGTTTCAATCTATTGGTTGAAATTCTATACCTGAGCCCTAAGGTAGGTATTGAGAATAAATCTCAACAAAATAATAAAACAAAACACTCAACTTCAAACGGAGTAACACGGACGTTATGCATTACCCAAAAACTCGTAAAGATTCTGTCGTCGACACTTATTTTGGTCACGACATCGCAGATCCATATCGCTGGTTAGAAGACGATATGAGCCAAGAAACCGCAGAATGGGTTTCGGGGCAAAACTCAGTGACCTTCGATTACTTAGGTCAAATCCCTTTCCGCCAACAAATTCGCGATTTAGTGGCGAACAGTCAGAACTATGAAAAGTATTCTCAACCTTTTGTTCATGGTGAATACACCTACTTCTATAAAAATGATGGTTTGCAGAACCAGAGCGTTTTATACCGTCGCAAAGGAGAAGAGGAGGCGGAAATCTTTCTCGATCCGAATACTTTTTCAGAAGAAGGAACGACATCGCTTGGCGAAGTGAAGTTCTCTAAAGACGACACACTTGTCGCGTATTCCATTTCTGAAGGTGGTAGCGATTGGCGTAAGATCTTCGTCATTGATGTCGAAACCAAACAGCAGCTTGAGCCTGAAATTGTCGACGCCAAGTTCACCACTATTTCTTGGGTTGGTAACAAAGGTTTTTACTACGCAAGCTATGATAAACCACAGGGCAGTGAGCTTTCGGCTCGTACTGAGCAGCACAAGCTTTACTACCATGAGTTAGGTACTCCACAAAGTGAAGACAAAGTGGTCTTTGGTGCGTTGGAACCACAAAAGCATCGTTATGTAGGGGGAGTGACCACCAAAGACGATCGTTTCTTGATTATCACAGGTGCGGAATCTACATCAGGAAACCGACTGTTTTATGTGGATCTCACTTCAGAAGAGCAAGACGTTATCACGCTTCGAGATACAACCGATGGTGATACTTATTTGATTGATAACCAAGATGACACTTTAATCTTATACACCAACTTGGATGCGTCTAACGGCAAAGTGGTTGGCTACAACATTCAAACTCAACAATGGACAGAGATCATTGCTGAACAGGAGCAACCACTGGATATCAGCAAAGGTGGTGGTTACTTGTTCGCGACTTACATGGTCGATGTTTTGTCTAAAGTTCAGCAGTTTACTTATCAAGGCGAGTTGGTACGTGAAGTGACTTTACCTGACCAAGGCACCGTATATGGCTTGCAAGGCAAAGCAGAAGATAAGACGCTTTACTACTCTTTTACCAACTACGTGACGCCACCAACCATTTTCTCTTTTGATGTAGAAAGTGGTGAGTCTGCACTCTACCAAGAATCGAAAGCCCCGTTCGACCGTAAAGAATACGAGTCTCAACAAGTGTTCTACACCTCAAAAGACGGTACAAAGGTTCCGATGATCATCTCATATAAAAAAGGCACCAAACTCGATGGCAGCGCACCAACCATGCTTTATGGCTATGGTGGCTTCAATATCAGTTTGACGCCGATGTTCTCAGGAAATGTCGCGAACTGGTTAGAACTTGGTGGTATCTACGCAGTCGCTAACATGCGTGGTGGTGGCGAATATGGTAAAGCTTGGCACAACGCGGGTACTCAACAACAAAAGCAAAACGTATTTGATGACTTCATTGCCGCGGCGGAATACTTGATTGAACACGACTACACCAGCTCAGAGCGGCTTGCGATTCGTGGCGGCTCAAATGGCGGTTTATTGGTCGGTGCGTGCATGACTCAACGACCAGAGCTGTTTAAAGTGGCGATTCCTGCGGTTGGTGTATTGGATATGCTTCGCTACCACACCTTTACTTCTGGTGAAGGTTGGAAATACGATTTTGGTACTTCTGAGCAAACCGAGGCGATGTTCCAATATCTACTTGGGTATTCACCAGTGCATAACGTGAGAGAGGGAGTCTCGTACCCTGCTACGCTTGTCACGACAGCAGACCATGATGACCGTGTGGTACCTGCCCACTCATACAAGTTCATTGCAGAGTTGCAAGACAAGCATCAGGGAGAAAATCCAGTGCTGATCCGTATTGACGTGAACGCAGGTCACGGTGCGGGGATGCCGCTGAGCAAACAAATCGACCTAACTACCGATGTTTATGCATTTGCTCTGCACAACATGGGTATCGAGAAGCTCGATTTTTAATGAACGTATTCTGCTACTGATAGCGAAACGCCAGTTAACAGAACCGCAATAAAAAATGCCGCGATATCCATCGCGGCATTTTTCATGGTTGGGGGAACTCAATTTGATCGTTAGGGTGACTAAGCCTAACGTTGAACCAACCAGTCTCGGCGGCCAAACCGAATGGCAGCTATACCATTTTCGTAGTTATGGCGAAAAATTCGCCATACTTTAATCCTAGTTTATGAATATGAAATTGTGATGAATCTAGGCTGCATCATGTTGATTTTCATTGTTTTCAAGATCAAATGAGGCATCAATCAGCTTTCTCGTGTAATCGCTTTTTGGATTATGGAAGATCTCTTCCGCCGTACCTTGTTCCATCACTTCACCCTTTTGCATGACTAACACACGATCAGACAGTGCTTTCACAACAGAGAGATCGTGGCTGATGAACAAGTAGCCGATGTTATACTTCTTCTGCAGATCTTTCAGAAGATCAATTACGGTCAGTTGAACGGAGCGGTCCAGTGCCGACGTGGGTTCATCAAGCAGAATGAAAGAGGGTTCCAGAATCAACGCGCGCGCAATCGCAATACGTTGGCGTTGACCGCCAGAAAACTCGTGTGGGTAACGGTTAATAGATGCTGGGTCTAAGCGCACCTCTCGCAGAACATCACGTGCTTTTTGCATCCGTTCTGCTTTACTCATTTGAGGTTGATGCACGGTGAGAGCTTCCGTGATGATGTCACCCACGGTCATTCTTGGTGAAAGTGAACCGTATGGGTCTTGGAAGACCATTTGTACGTCTTTCTTCAGTTCGAAGCGTTCTTTGTCCGTCAGAAGTGCTAGATCTTGCCCTTTAAACTGAATTTTCCCGGTTGAGGGCAACAATCCGATCAAGGCTCGGCCAAGCGTTGATTTGCCTGAACCAGATTCACCCACGATACCTAGCGTTTCCCCCTGTTTTAGTTCTAAAGAGATACCTTTTACGGCCTCAAAGTATTCGTTCTTACTTGCGATAAAGTGAGGCTTAATAAGAAATTTAACGCGAATATCATCGGCTTTAAGCAGTTCAGTTGCCCCTTCTTTAATGGGATCTTTACTGCCTTTTGGAATCGAGTTAATCAGCATCTTAGTGTAATCATGCTGAGGATCAGAAAAGAGTGTTTCTGTGATGCCTTCTTCGACCACTTTACCTTTACACATCACCAAGACTCGGTCGGCAAAGTGTTTCACCACACCTAAGTCATGAGTAATGAAGAGAATCGCCATGCCCATTTTTGCTTGGATCTCTTTGATCAAATAAAGCACTTCAGCTTGAACGGTCACGTCGAGCGCCGTTGTTGGTTCATCGGCGATCAGAATATCCGGCTCGTTAATCAAAGCCATGGCAATCATGATGCGTTGCAACTGACCACCGGAGAATTCATGTGGATACTTGTCATAGGCTTGTTGCGGGTTTGGTAAGTGCACTAAATCGAACAACTCGAGAACTTTTTGCTTGGCTTGTTTTTTGCTCACTGGACGATGGCACATGATGGCTTCGGCCACTTGAATACCCACACGCATGTATGGGTTTAGCGAAGTCATGGGCTCTTGGAAAATCATGCCAATACGATCACCGCGGATACTCTGCATTTGGCGTTCAGATTTTTCTAGGATTGATTCGCCTTCAAAGACGATAGAGGAATCGGCGTGCAAAATGGCATTATCTGGCAGCAACCTCATCAACGCATTGGTTGAGACCGATTTTCCTGAACCAGATTCGCCTACGATAGACAATGTTTCACCAGCTTTAAGATCAAAGCTAACATTCTTTACTGCATCGACGATACCATCGTTTGTCGTAAAGCTGACAGAAAGGTTGTTCACCGAAAGAATGGTTTGTGTGGACATCACGTTTCCTTGTGTATCGAGTTGTTATTACTGTTACTGCCTTTCACGTTGGCAGAAACCTATACCGGGTTATCCTTGCCTAGTTATATAGCTGAGGCGCCCCCGCTTCTGCTGCAGTCATTGCTTGCAGATACAAGAATTGCTCATGAGCACGAGTGACATGGTCGAGTTCGATCATCCACTGAGCATTGCGCTGCGCCGAGCAAAATGCGGCCATGTGCGCGAGTAAATCTTCACTTTGCTTACTCAATAACTGGCTAACTCGGCCAATCAAATCATGGCTTTCGAGTTGTAAGAACTGGAACAGAGCGTACGATTGGTTAAGGGTTGAAAACGCCTCTTGCTGCATTCCAAGTTTATTGAGAATTTCAGATTGGGCTACGCTGGCATCGCGCAAACCGCTGATGAGACATACAAACTGGCATGGCTTGGTTAGGTCGTTTTCGAGTGCGGAGTGAATGTGATTTGGCAAATGGCTGAGAACATCTTCATACAAGCGATGAGCTTCTGGCCAATGGCCTTGTTCCATCAGCTGTTCCGCTTTTAAGTAGCGCATCCAGCATTGCTCAATATTCATCTTCGTCTCCACAAAATTCGATTTGAGTAGATATTAAATGAAATTAATTATCAATTGCAAGTGCGACTTGTTTTCATTTTAAAAGCGTATAACTGTTCGTAAAATGTCCAATTGAACTGCGGTGGAAGATAAATCACTTAAATTTAAACAAATTATCTCTACACTGAGGTCAAGACAATAAGAAAAAGGAGGCAAGTATGGCAGTACAAAGATTGGAACCTAAACAGCTGTATTCAGCAGCTGATTTGGAAAATATGCCATGTAAGTCGACCAAGGAATTACCTCCAATTGATGAGATCGTAGGCCAAGAACGCGCACAAAAAGCGGTTGAGTTTGCTATGTCAATCAAGGAGAAAGGGTACAACATCTACGCCATTGGTCAGAATGGTCTGGGCAAGCGCACCATGATTTTGCGCTACTTAAACCGCCATCAACATGATGATGCGGCTCTGTTCGATTGGTGTTATGTCGCGAACTTTGAAGACACGCGCACACCAAAAGTACTGAAACTGCCTTGCGGTATCGGTAACAAGCTTAAAGTTGATATCGAAAAACTGATGGGCAAGCTACTGAATGCACTGCCTCTCGCTTTCGATAACGAGATGTACTACAGCCGTGCCGATCGCCTAAAAAACCAATTGGCGAACAAGCAACAGTCAGAATTGGATACCATCAGTAAAGAAGCCAAAGAGAAGGGCATTAGCCTAACGATCACTGCGCAAGGTGATTACCAATTTGTGGCTATGAATGGTGAAGAACTGCATACCGAAGAGTCTTTCGATGAGCTAAGCAAGAAAGAGCAGGAATACTTCGGTAGTAGCATTGATGAGCTGGAAGTGAGCTTACGTAACATGGTACGTGAGTTAACCGAGTGGGAAGACTCGTTCAGTGAGAAGATCAAAAAGCTTAACGATGATGTGACGTTGGATGTTATCACTCACTTCATCAAGCAGTTGAAAGTGGATTACGCTGAGTATCCAGAAATCAAAACTTACCTAACCGATCTGCAAAAAGACATTGTTGAAAACGCTGAGATCTTCTTAGAGCAGAGTGGTGAGCAAGGTGAGATTGCGACCGCTTCTCTGGATAAGAAACTGCCACGTCGTTACAAAGTCAACGTGCTGGTGAATCGCAAAAACAGTGAGTTCCCTATCGTGGTAGAAGAGAATCCGAACTACCACTCGCTGTTTGGTTCAATTGAAACCGCAACCTTCAAAGGTACGGTATTCACCGATTTCTCTTTGATTCGAGCGGGTAGCTTGCACAAGGCGAACGGTGGTGTGCTATTGATGGATGCACAAAAGGTACTAGAACAGCCTTACGTGTGGGACGGATTGAAGCGCGCTTTACGCTCTCGTCAGTTGAGCTTCACGTCACTAGAGAAAGAAGTAACGCTGACTGGTGCCGTTTCGCTTGATCCTGAACCGATTCCATTGGATATCAAGATCATCTTGTTTGGTGATTACCGTACATACCAATTGCTGCAACATTACGATCCGGAGTTTGGTGAGCTGTTCCGAGTAACGGCGGATTTCGAAGATGAAATGAAACGTACGCCGGATTCAGAGCTGCAATACGCACGTTTTATCTCTAGTGTGGTGAACGACAACAACATGCTGCACTGCGATAAGAAAGCCATTGCGCGCATTATCGAGTACAGCTCACGCTTGTCTGGTGACCAAACCAAGCTTTCGTTGCATTCTGCCAATATCGCTAACCTATTACGTGAGTCTAACTACGTTGCTCGCCAAGCGAATTCCAACATGATCCGTATCGGACACGTAGAAGAGGCGCTGAGTAATCAGGAAATGCGAGTGAGTCGTTTGCAAGACAGCGTGATGGAAACCTTTGTCAACGGCACGACTTTGATCCATACCGAAGGTTCTGCGGTAGGGCAGGTAAATGCATTGTCAGTGCTGAGCACCAGCGATCACATGTTCGGTGCACCTAACCGAATTACAGCGACCACTTGTTACGGTGATGGTGACGTGATTGATATCGAGCGAAGCGTTGATCTTGGCGGCAGCATTCACTCGAAAGGTGTGATGATTCTGTCGGCTTATCTATCGTCTGTATTTGGTAAGACGGCACGTGTTCCACTGACAACCACGATTACTTTCGAGCAATCATATGGTGGCGTTGACGGTGACAGTGCGAGTATGGCGGAGTTCTGTGCGGTAGTATCGGCATTCTCGAAGCAGCCAAACCGCCAGGACATTGCTATCACAGGTTCGATGAACCAATTTGGTGAAGCACAGCCTATCGGTGGGGTAAATGAGAAGATCGAAGGTTTCTACGATGTGTGCGAAATTAAAGGTCGTCACGATGGACAAGGGGTGATTATTCCGCGCTCAAACGTACATAACCTGATGCTTCGTCCTGACATTGTGAAAGCAGTAGAGAAGGGGGATTTCCATATCTGGGCAATCGATCACGTAACCGAGGCTGTTGAGCTATTTACTGGTAAAGCGGCGGGCGAAGCAACAGACGAAGGAACTTACCCAATCGACACCATTTTTGGGTTAGCACAAGCTAAGTTAAATGCGCTGAGAAAATAAGCGATCGTTGACTTAAAAGTTTATAGAAAGACGTACAAGCTTTCATAACTTGTCACAACGACAATATCCTGACGCAATGTCGGGATATTGTCGTTAAAGCCATGAAATTGATGGCTTTTTACTCTGGACAAAAATGTGATCTACCTCTAGTATTTGCCTCCTTGTCTATTCGTCTGGGAATAATCCCATCGCAAGGAAGCCAACACTCAAATACCTGAGGTTACTCATGCAGCTATCACTGAAAAACTTGTCGGTACGAACGCAAGTTTTGGTTCCAGTTCTATTCACCGCGATCACTTTGTTTATTACATTGTGGATCACTCAAAACAACCTAGAAGCAGAGCAAGAATTGGTTGCTTCTAACTCCGATTCTCTCGTGTTTTACAAAGACACGCTGGCTCAAATTGATGACCAAGTTTACCCATTACGCATAAGCGCGGTTTACGCGATCTACGATGCTGCTCGTCGTGATGCGTTCCTTGCTGACCTGAAAGCGGGCGCAAAAGCCATTGATACAGACCTTGATCTTATCGATGCACGCGGTACGTTCAGCAAAGAAGCGGAGAAGGTTCGTCAAAGTATCGATGCTTACATTGATTACTCTACTCGTGCTGTTGATTTCTTTAACCGCCATGACCGTGGTTTAGTGTCGGATAACGAATACACAAACTTCATCTCAGGTTACCGCCGCGTTGGTAATGAAATGGTTGCAACCATCAACGCACTATCACAGCGTGTGAATGAGATTGCTACGGAAGCAACTGCAGAGAGCGCACGCCAGCATACTCGCGTACAAAACAATGCCATGATGTCAGTTATTGCGGTATTTGCATTCTCTTTACTAGGCGCTTGGTTCCTATCTGGCATGATCGTAACGCCAATCCAAAAACTGCAAGAAGTGATGCGTAAGCTAGCAGGTGGTGACCTGTCGGTACGTGCAGACATTGATGGCGACAACGAAATTTCTCAGCTAAGCAAAGACGTAAACCAAACAGCGAAACAGCTTCACGATACGGTTGATCAATTGATGCGCATCAGTGAAGAAGTGGCTTCTGCTTCAACTGAGCTTGCTGCAGTAATGACGCAAGCAGAAGCAAATGCTCAGCAAGAGCTAGCGGAAATCGAGCAAGTTGCGTCGGCAGTCAATGAGCTAGCGAGCACGGCTAATAACGTAAGTGATAACGCGACATCTGCAGATGCAACTGCACGTGAAGCTGATGGCCTAGCGCAATCTGGCCTAGCGATCTTCCAAGAGAGTGCACAAGCAAGCGAGCAAATGTCTCAAGCACTGAACGATGCTGCGCAAGTGGTTCTGCGTCTAAAAGAGCAATCCGTTCAAATCAACGACGTTATCGAAGTGATTCGTGGCGTATCTGAGCAAACGAACCTTCTAGCGCTAAATGCCGCGATTGAAGCCGCGCGCGCTGGTGAATCTGGCCGTGGTTTTGCCGTGGTAGCTGATGAAGTGCGTATGCTGGCTGCTCGTACACAAGATTCTACGCAAGAAATCTCATCTATCATTGAAGAGCTTCAAGCGCAGTCTGGTCTAGCCAACGACAGCATGCAGGTGAGCCTAGAGATGCTTAACCGCAACAACGAGCTGACTCAACAAGCGAACGACGCACTGATCGGCATTACAGAATCGGTAGCGAATATCAACGACTCGAACACGCAAGTGGCGACTGCGGCGGAAGAACAGTCTCAAGTAACACAAGACATCAACCGCAATGTCGTTAACATGTCTGAGCTTGTGAACCAAAACGTAGCGGGCATTAGCCAAAGTGCGAGTGCAAGTACTGAGCTTTCTCACCTTGCAGAGAAACAAAAAGAACAGTTGAGCTTCTTCAAGCTATAAGCATTAAGTAGAAATCTTAAGCGATACAAACTGACTGAATATAACTAGAATCCCTGAGCCTCGGCTTGGGGATTTTTTTATGAAAAGTGAAGTAATGACTGAATTAACATTAATTAAAACAGTCAGTTACCAAAAATAATGCGTGACTCAAATCACATTTATAAATGTTAAACCAGACTTTCTAGCGTCAAATGTTTTTTGACGCGCACACATTTTCTTAACTATCCGACAACTTGATGGTTTTGACATATTCATATCGTCACCACTAATGGTGTTTTGTTCAATTTAGGCTGTGTATTCAACTTGTTGCGCTAAAAAGCGCAGCTGCTACTATGCCGCCCGTTTTCTCGTTGGTACAGAAAAGTCCTGTTTTCTGGTGAGAAAATAATGACAAAACAAAGATATGGAAAACTATAAATGAAATTGAAAACTTTAGCTGTAGCAGTGGCACTGTTAGCATCTGGATCTCAAGTTGTCGCTTCAGAACTGTACAACCAAGATGGCACTTCACTAGAAATGGGCGGCCGTGCTGAAGCTCGTCTATCTATGATGGATGGCAAAGCAGAAGACCGTTCTCGCATCCGTCTTAACTTCCTAGGCAAACAGGAAATCAGCGATAGCCTATACGGTGTTGGTTTCTGGGAAGGTGAGTTTGAAACATTCGAAAACGGCGGTGTAGACAGTAACAGCGATCTTGAAACTCGTTACGCTTACGCAGGTCTTGGCGGTAAGTACGGTGAAATCACTTACGGTAAAAACGACGGTGCACTAGGTGTTATCACTGACTTCACTGATATCATGGCTTACCACGGCAACACTGCAGCACTAAAACTGCCAGTTGCTGACCGTACAGATAACATGGTTTCTTACTCTGGCCAGTTCGAGCAACTAGCAGTACGCGCAAGCTACCGTTTTGCTGATCGCACAACAGATGTGAACGGTTTTGACGACAACGAGCAAGATGGCTTCTCTCTATCTGGTATTTACGCATTCGCTGACACTGGCTTTGAGCTAGGTGCTGGCTTTGCTAACCAAAATGACTTTGATCAGTACATGCTAGCGGCTTCTTACACTGTAGGTAACTTCTACGTTGCTGGTAACTACACAGGTATCGAGAAAGATTCTGACGATTACAAAGGCTACGAACTAGCAGCTGCATACACAATGGGCCAAACAGTGTTTACCTCTACTTACAACAAAGGTGATGTAGAAGACACTGATATTGTAGACAACCTAGCGGTTGACGTAACTTACTACTTCAAGCCTAACTTCCGCGGCTACGCGTCATACAACTTCGACCTAACGGACAACGAAGGTACTGACGAGAAAGACGAGCTAGCACTAGGTCTACGCTACGACTTCTAAGTCGATAATGACTGAAAATATACTGCCTTATTCTTAGTCATTTAAAACCCCTTGCCAGATGGTAAGGGGTTTTTCCGTTACAGCGGTAAAATGCAGAAAAGCCGTGTCGCGTTAGCCTTTCAGCTTTAGCTTGGTACCATCAAATTTGAGGTGACTTAACAGGTTCTTAGCGTTGGCTTTGCCGAAATCATCAAACTCCACGCCGTAACGGGCGTAGTGAACTGATTTCTGCAAGTTACAAATTCTCCCCTTCAATGGCGCAAGCATACGACCATTACCTGGCACGGTAATGTCGAGCGTCACCAGATCGCCAACTTGCAATGTTCTGCTCATCGGTGACGTCACGAACCGACAACCGCTTTTAGAGAGATCACGTATCTCACATTCTGCTCGGTATTGTTCGAACTGAAGGCGAGAGCGCAGATTCACTTCGTATCGCACTTCTTTTCTCAGCTGATATACCTGCATGGTATTAGGAAGGTTTAGTACCAATAGTGGGTAGGGGTCGCCTAAACGGTGTTTTAGCTGTGCTCGGAAAGGAATGACGGCACCCTCGCCACGATGGGAGTAAGCTTTTACGTTGATCCAAAAGCCTTCTTGAAAGTAGAACTTCAAATCCTCATCGGAGATATTTGGGATTTCGATCAGCGCGGTATTGTTAGAATGACAGCCCATAAATGTGCTGGTGGTGATGAACTTGGTACCAACGGGCGTGGTGACGTTGAGAGTCACTTCACTGCCGTGTTCTACCATTGCCATTGCATCGGTGCTGTTGAGTGTACTTGCCTGACGTTCTGGAGCGTTTCTACTTTGTGGAGATGTTCTCTTATCTCCGGCGCTCGCGATCATATTTCTCATTATTATTGTCGTGCCTGATGTGAGAAGGTGTTACGCGCTATATTAGTACGAAGTGACTAGATGATTCGTGGGTATCATTCTAGGCAGTCGTATAGATGGTTTCAATAAAGTGAAAGGGAAAAGTGGGGAGCCGATAATGCAGAAAGTGACACAAGACACAATAAACCAAACTTTTTGGGTCGATTTAGAGAGTAACCACAAAGCGAAGGTGGTTTATAAGCTGGATGGACAGGTGATGCACATTACGTCGACTTTGATTCCTGAAGAGTTACGGGGTAAAGGTTACGGCAAAGTGATGATGGAGGCCGTCTTGCCAGAAATAGAGGCACAAGGTTATCGCATTGTACCCGTTTGCCCATACGTGATTAAATACATGGCAACGCACCCTGAATGGGCACATTTACTCGCATAATGGAGCCAATGAATAATCCGCTTTATCAGAACATCGGTGACGAGCTAGCGCTTGGCACTCTAGAGCACATCGATGTGATTCAATCTTTATGGGGCGGTTATGGGGAGTTAATTCGACTGACTTTTCCAGACCGTTCCGTCATCGTAAAACACGTCAAATTACCAAGACCGTCACAACATCCGAGAGGGTGGAATACAGACCGCTCGCATCAACGTAAACTGCATTCTTATCAAGTTGAAGTGAGTTGGTATCAGCACTTCAGCCAACCTGTTGATGAACGTTGTCGAATTCCACAAGGATTGAAGTGCTTTCAGAATGAAACAGAGTGGTTGATTGTGATGGAAGATCTGGCTCTGGCGGGTTATCCAAACGTCGTCAAAGACGCGACCAAAGGTCAGTTAAAAGCTTGCTTGACGTGGTTAGCCAACTTTCATGCGCGCCATATTGGGGTTCGCCATGATGAACTTTGGCAAACCGGAACCTACTGGCATTTGCAAACGCGACCGGATGAATTGGTTGCGTTACAAGATAATAGGCTCAAGCAACGCGCGGAGCGCATTGACCAAACGTTGCGTCAGGCACGTTTTCAAACTTTGGTTCATGGGGACGCTAAACTGGCCAATTTTTGCTTTGACGATGAAGGCTCAGCCGTTGCAGCAGTAGATTTCCAATATGTGGGACATGGCTGTGCGATGAAAGACGTGGCACTGTTTATGAGCAGCGCTGTTGAACCTAGCCAGTGTGCTGAGATGGAAGCTTGGGTACTGGACACCTACTTCAATGCGTTAGCTAAGGCACTTAACCACTATCGACCTGAGCTTGACGTTTCTGTGGTTGAGCAAGAATGGCGGCCATTGTTTGCTGTTGCGTGGGCAGATTTTCAGCGCTTTGTGAAAGGGTGGAGCCCAGAACACTGGAAGATTAACCCATACACGGAAGCGTTAACTCTACGAGCACTGGATTACTTGGATTCACTTTATAGCTAAGACGTAAGACATCGTTATTAACCTGATTCTTAGGGTATAAATAGAAAAGAAAACCTCCCATGATGTTTCTTTAAGGAATCGTGGGAGGTTTTTTGTTTGGTGTGGGTTTAGTTTTTCGGTTTTCGAATGCGAGCTAGGCTGTAGGTATTGATAAACTCTCCGTCTCGGAAAGAGGCATCAACTAACTCACCTTCGATCTCAAAACCGTGTTTTTTGTATAAATCAATCGCCGCTTCGTTATCAGTATTCACTTCAATTTGGATGCGTCTTACATTCAGCCAGTTGTCTGCTAGTTCAGTCACGGTGCTTATCAGCGCACTGCCTACCCCTAAACCGTGGTACTTATCATGAACTCCAATACCAAATGATGCGGTGTGCGAAGTTCTTGGACGTTGTGAGTGATGGAACCCAATGTTTCCTACTACCTTGCCATCGATTTCTGCGACATAGCTATACACACCAGCTGGCATGTTGGATAACCGGTCGACCCACATGGTGACGGATGGCTTCGGGAGTTGCAGGGTTTCACGTTGTGCTTTTGGTTGCGAATAAATTTCGACTAGCGCAGCAGCGTCTTCAACAGTGGTTGGACGAACGATAATTTCCATGCTTCTCTCCTTTGTAGTTATTTGGAATTAAATTCAATCTAACGAGAGAAAGTTACTTTGAATAGTCTTTTTTTATCTTTACGCTTCAAATGGCTTTTAAATTAGTGTGTTACGAATCTCTAACTTTCACTTTTTATAGTGAATTATCATTGAAAATGCCAATGAGAGTGATTTTTTGTTGAATTTTTGTGCTAAAGAAGTTCACCTTTATGGGGAATAATGGTGAAGTTGTATTGACTAAAATAAACCCATTTTTATCAAAGTGTGAAGTTGGTATCTGCAACGAGTTGATTTTAATCAACACAGGTTGGAGTTACCTCTTATGGGGTATGGGGAGCACGTCTTTTTAGCGCTATTTATGCTTAACTTATTTAAGAGCAATTAGAGCGTGTTTGAGGAATACAATAATGAAATCCTCTCAATCAAAAGTCTCGCAAAGTCGACGTCGATTCTTGCGGGACACTGCGCGCACCGCAGCTGGTGTTGGTGCAGCAGCGTGTGTTCTGGGGTTGCAATCATTGCAAAGCCAAGCACCAGAAACTAAAGGTGTGCCCATTCGTCCCCCCGGCGCCTTACCAGAAGGTGATTTTGAGTCCGCCTGCATTCGATGTGGCTTGTGCGTCCAAGCATGCCCTTACGACACCTTGAAACTCGCCAGCTTATTATCGCCAGTGGCAACAGGTTCCCCTTACTTCACTGCACGTGATATTCCATGTGAAATGTGCGAGGACATTCCGTGTGTCGTCGCCTGCCCGAGTGGTGCTTTGGACCATGACTTAACAGACATCGACGATGCTAGAATGGGAACCGCTGTACTTATTGACCACGAAACCTGCCTGAACTGGCAGGGTTTACGTTGCGACGTTTGTTACCGCGTGTGCCCGCTCATCGATGAAGCCATTACATTAGAAAATATTCGTAATGACAGAACTGGTTATCACGCGAAGCTTATTCCAACAGTTAACTCCGACGTATGCACTGGCTGCGGTAAATGCGAACAAGCCTGCGTATTAGAGGTTGCGGCAATTAAAGTCGTGCCGACAGATTTAGCCAAAGGCAAAGTGGGCAGTCACTACAATTTTGGCTGGCAAGACATCGACAAGCCATTAGAGAACGTCTTACCGGAAGAAACGCCGGTACCGAGTGGTGCGCTTGAGTCGCTTAAAGGAGGCCAATAATGGCCAAGAACTTAGCGCAAGATGCTGGCAAAGAAGCCATCGAGAAACAGGGCTGGTGGCGTGCACATCGTTTCCTGATTCTGCGTCGATTGTGTCAACTGAGCATCATTGTTCTGTTTATGGCTGGGCCGACATGGGGCATTCTACAAGGCAATTTGTCTTCTAGCATGCTGCTTAATACGGTGCCGCTGAGTGATCCCTTGATTGTCCTTCAATCGCTGGCGACAGGACATGTTCCTGAGTTTAACGCTTTGCTAGGCGTTGCGATTGTATTGGTGTTTTACGCAATTCTTGCTCCTCGCGCTTTTTGTGCTTGGGTATGTCCTTTGAATATTGTGACGGATTTTGCGGCGTGGCTGCGCAGAAAACTTAACCTTAAAGCGAGCTACCGGTGGTCACCTAATATCCGTTATTGGTTGATTCCAGCTCTGATGCTGGGCAGTGCGATTTCAGGTTCTGTGCTTTGGACATGGTTAGATCCTGTTGCTGCACTTCACCGAGGCTTAGTATTTGGTATGGGCGCTGGTTGGGTTTTGATCTTATTGGTGTTTGTACTGGATTTATTGCTAGTTGAACACGGCTGGTGTGGTCACTTATGTCCACTGGGAGCAACGTACAGCGTGATTGGTAGCAAGAGCTTAATGCGAGTCACTGCCGTGCGCCGAGAAGATTGTACGAAGTGCATGGATTGTTTTTATGTTTGCCCTGAGCCGGAGATTTTGCGTCAACCGTTAAAAGAAGGCGACCGTCGCGTGATGGATCAAACCTGCATGAGTTGCGGGCGTTGTTTAGATGTTTGTCCTGAAAAGGTGTTTGAGTTCCATAATCGACTGAGTGTGAAGAACATTGAATAAGCAAGGTAAACGGCGAGTTCTAGCAGATAGGCTCTACTCAAGAAAGTTTTGTATGTGTTATCCCAAAATCGGAAAGATTGCCAATAGTAGAAGTCAACAAGTTGCTTGATATTGAAGAGGGTTTAGATGATGAGAGGGGGGAGTTCTTCCCTTTCATCCTTGAAGGGAAGAACTCTTTGAGGTTAGACCTCAGTATTCTGGCACTGTCTAATATGCAAGCTAATAAATTTGCTTTGGTGAATGTTGTAGGACTCTAATTACTTAAAACCTTTGCTACTCAGTGAATTAAGTAGTGCATGTTTCTTAATAACTCCCACAAGAGTAGGCTCCCAGCAACTACCCATAAGATTAGAGTGTAGTTCCACCTATTTGCATAATACTTCCAATATGCACTCATACTTTTCCTAGCCAAGTTCTTAGTGAACTATGGGGCTACTTTATCTAATTATTAGAAGCATTAAATGAGCAATAAGAAAAAATGCACTTAAGATTTGCCTACTTAATGGTCCAACACGATGGATATGGGTAGGTGAATCGGGAAATTTGTAGGCTTATTGCTCGCTCTGTTGTACGGCTTTTAAGCGCGATTTCTCAACGTTAATGATACCAGGGTTACCAACGCGAACCGTTTGCAGTAAATGCTTGATCCACATCGGCAAAGATGGCGATAAGCGGTAATGAATCCAAAGACCTTGGCGTGTGTCTTTTAAGAATGTGGTATCGCGCAATAATGCTAAGTGGCGAGAGACTTTCGGCTGGCTTTCATTTAACGCGTTTTTAAGATCCGTGACCGTCAAATCTTGTTCGTCTTCCAAAAGCATTAATATTTTCAAGCGTAGCGGATCGCTCATCAGTTTAAAGAAGCTGCTCGGGTCAACATGCGTGTTGTTCTCTTCGCTATTAAGAAGCAAAAATAGGCTAATGCGCTCAATGAGTTCTTTGGCGGTATTTTTAAATGGCTTAAGGCCTTCCAGTGGTTTGGGATCAATAAGATTCCAATGCAGTTGATCGACATCTTGCTCGAAAATAATACATTCGTCTTTTGCGTTGTCACATAAGGTGATGACAAAGTCGTAGTGCTTGCTTTCAACGTCAGCATAATCTTTAGAGTGAAGCCCTTCACTCGTGATGTTTTGCCCATCTAAAACTTCAAACACTCTCTGGTCGACTTCACTTGGGTGAACGCCTGCGCTGTCAGCATGAAAACGGTCTCCTGCCATGTGGTTAAAGATCGCTTCGGCAAGTTGCGAGCGAGCGGAGTTACCAGTGCAAAGAAATAGGACTTGTTTTTTCATCATATCAAACTATGGATTTCAGAGGCTTGCGTCAAAATGACCATTGATACGCAACAGTATAACCTTCTGAGAGTTGAACAAGAAGCACGTATCTTTCCTTGGTCTATGAGCGGTCAGGCTACGATTCATACGAAGGAATGCGGTCATTATTTTCAATTTGTAAAAATTGTTTTAATTATCATCAAATAAAATGGGCGGTAGCGAATTTTTTCTGTGCCATTTTTTCACCTAACCTGATGAAATTAAAAGAAAGTACTAAGAAGGGTTAAATTATAATGATATTGCGAATTTGTTACATTTGGCGGTATGATGACGGCTTCATATTCTAAGGACTCGTCATGAATACGCCACAGAAAAGCTGGAGAACGCCACAAAACTTTCTTCTGCTGATTTCCATTATTGTTCCTATTGCCTTCTCCACTTGGATGGCGCTGCTGAACAACTTCGTTATCGAAAAAGCCAACTTTGATGGTGCCGATATCGGCTTACTGCAAAGTGTGCGTGAGATTCCCGGTTTTCTTGCTTTCACTGTTGTCTTTGTTTTGCTGTTTATCCGCGAGCAACGTTTTATGTTGGTCTCGCTCGCCATGCTGACACTGGGCACGGCAATCACAGGTTACTTACCATCTTTGTTTGGACTTCTTTTTACTACCTTGTTGATGTCGACTGGCTTCCACTATTTCGAAACACTGAAGCAATCTTTGTCCTTACAATGGCTTTCTAAAGAAGAAGCGCCAGAGATATTGGGTAAGTTCATCTCGGTTGGGGCGTTAGCGTCTTTAATTACCTATGGTGCGATTTGGGTACTGCTAGAACAGCTGAAGTTGGATTTTAAGACGGTCTATTTATTGGCAGGCGGTATGGGTTTTATCCTGATTATGGTGATGGTGTTTGCGTTTCCTGAATTCAAAACGGAAGTACCACAAAACAAAAAGTTGGTGCTGCGTAAGCGCTACTGGCTTTACTATGCATTGACCTTTATGAGCGGTGCTCGCCGTCAAATCTTCACAGTATTCGCCGGTTTCTTGATGGTGGAGAAGTTTGGCTATTCGGCTGCGGACATCACACTACTTTTCTTAATCAACTATTTGTTCAACTTCCTGTTTGCTAAACGTATTGGTCGCTTTATCGGAGCCGTTGGTGAGCGCAAAGCATTGATGTTTGAATATGTGGGACTGATTTTTGTCTTCGTCGGCTACGGTTTAGTGCAAACTGCTGAGTGGGCGGCAGCATTGTACGTGATTGACCATTTGTTCTTTGCGCTGGCACTCGCAATCAAAACTTACTTCCAGAAGATTGCCGATCCGGCAGATATGGCATCAACGGCGGGTGTGGCGTTTACCATCAACCACATCGCCGCTGTAGTGATTCCGGTAACCTTTGGTGTGATTTGGCTGGTTTCGCCTTCAAGCGTGTTTTACATTGGTGCAGCTATGGCCGCAGTGAGCTTGTTACTATCTTTAAATATCCCAGCTAAGCCGGGGGAGGGTAATGAAACACGTGTGTTGAGATGGAACTAAGTTAGTACTTACTACTCAATAACTTAACGCGAAAACTGGTTATAAAAATGGGATGCAGAGGCATCCCATTTTTGTATTCGGTTTTCAACGTGAGACTGGTTCGTTTAGAACGGATACCAAAACAGTTGAGTGTCTATAACGCGTTTGCTAATCGCAGCGACAACAATCACGACGATGCCAGCCATACATACCATATCGGCTTTGGTCAGAGGCTTTAGGCTGTACCAAGTACGAGAAGAATGACGCCCAAAACCACGCAATGTCATCGCGTTAGAGATTTGGTCAGCGCGATCTAAGCTAGAGAAAATCAAAGGGCCTAAGATCTTAGAAACGTTCTTCATACGGGTAAACAACGGCGCTTTCTTACTCAGTTCAACACCACGAGCTTGTTGAGCGTGCATGATGTTCACGAAGTCTTTCTTCACTTCTGGCAAGTAACGCAAGGTCAAACTTACTGCATAGGCGATTTTGTAAGGCACACCCATACGGTTCAAACTTGCTGCAAACTCAGTAGGATGCGTAGTAAACACAAACACCAAAGCAATTGGGAACATGCTGAAGTATTTCAGTGTCACGGTCACCAGATAAAACAAGGTCTCTTGGGTGAGTGAGTAATTACCCGGTAACGATAACAATACCGTCGTCGAGCCCATGTATTCACTGCCTTGCTGCGGCGCTAATGCGAACATAAACAACGCATTAATCAACAAAACACTGCCTGTACCGATCAGTAAAGGCTTGTACACATGGAAAGGTACTTTGGTCATTTTTAACAAACCAAGACCTACAACGATCAGTAGAGCAATGATGCGCAAATCAAAGGTCGTAAGTACCACCGTTACCCATGCAATGAACATCAAAAACTTGGTGATGCCATTGAGTTTGTGCAGTGGCGATTGGGTATCGATGTAGTTGATACCAAACTTCATCTTGTTGTCTTTCATGCCACTACTTTCTCAATGTTCTTAACATCATTATTTTGTGAATCTTGAGCTTCTGAAGCTTGTACATCAGCTTTGTTATCACGCTCTCGGCGCGCTTTTTCAACGTCAATGAAGTGCTGCATAAAGCCATTCGTGTTTTCTATGCCTAACTCAGTAGCCAGTTCATACAAGCTAGTAGTCGCCAAGTTCGCTTGGTCTAACAGTGCAGGGGAACTAAACACTTCAGTCATTGGCGCGTCAGCAATCAACTTGCTATCAGCAATCACGATGGAACGAGTGGTGTATTCCAAGACTAAGTGCATGTCATGAGAGATGATCATCACCGTAATGCCAAGTTCACGATTAAGCTTCTCGATAAAGCTCAGCATTGATGTGTAGTTACGATAATCCTGACCAGCAGTAGGCTCATCCAGAATCAAAAGCTCAGGCTCTAAGGCAAGAATCGATGCAATCGTCACACGCTTCTTCTGACCGTAGCTTAAGGCCTCAATCGGCCAATGGCGGTACTTGCTCAAACCACACAGCTCAAGGACTTCCAATACCCTCGCTTCGACTAGTGTCTCTTCAACGCCACGGTTACGCAGGCCGAAAGCCACTTCGTCGAAAATCATGTGATGCGAAATCATATGATTTGGGTTTTGCATTACCACGCCAACCTTTTGGCTGCGCTCGAAAATGGTTAGCTCGTTTAAGTCTTGGTCGTTCAAGATCATCGAACCTTGGTCTGGTTCAATCACGCCCATCACAAGCTTAGTGATGGTGGATTTGCCGGAACCGTTTTTACCCAAAACCGAAACGAATTCGCCGCGTTTTACATCGAAGCTAACGTCTTCAAGTGCGTTTTTCTCACCATCGTATGAATAGGTAAGGTTACGAACAGCCAGAAGAGTCTCGGCTTGCTTTTCAACATTGGTTGCTTTTGAGGCTTCAAACCATGCGCTGACGGCGGATTGGTATTGCGCCAATGGCAATGTACTTAAGCTCGATGGTTTTGCATCGCCTTCAATCGCGCAGCCTGCTTCTTTCAAAGCAGAAAGGTAAAGAGGCTCACGGATACCGTATTCTTCAAGGAGCGGGGACGCTAAGATTTCATCTGGTGTGGTATCTGCGATGATTTCACCGCTTTCCATCAGAATAATGCGGTCAACAGAGCGGTGCAGCACATCCTCAAGACGGTGCTCGATAATGATGATGGTTTTGCCCGTTTCGCGGTGCAGATCATCGATAATCTCGATGGTCTTTTTGCCCGCCTTTGGATCAAGGGCTGCAAGTGGTTCGTCAAACAACAAGATGTCGACGTCATCGACTAAAATACCCGCCAAAGAAACACGCTGCTTTTGACCGCCTGATAAATCGTGAGGAGAGCGATCTAACATCTGTTCCAAATCGACCATTTTGGCTGTAGCTTTGACCAAAGGGTACATGTCGATGTTAGACATCAATTGGTTTTCCAACGCGAATGCGATGTCTTCACCAATGCTCAACCCAACAAATTGGCTGTCCGTATCTTGCAGTACGGTACCAACTTGTTCGGTGAATTGGTGCATGTCAAAAGGGGCGGTGTCTTGACCATTGATTGTCAGTTTGCCACTGGTTTCCCCTTTGATAGCGTGTGGGATCAGTCCGTTAAGACATTGGCCAAGGGTAGATTTACCACTACCACTTGGACCGATAATGACGATTTTCTCTCCTTTCTCTATCCTTAGATTGATATTTTTTAGCGTCGGTTTGTCCAGCGACTCATATCTAAAAGAGAAGTTAGAAAATTCGATTGTCATTCGACATTAAGCCTCTGTTAAGTTGCGGCTTTGCTTGTTACGTTTTGCGACAGACTTAAGAATGAAGAAGCCCACAATAGCAATAAGAATAGTGTTACCCAGCGCGATGATCGACAGCTGTGTGAATACCTTAGTGAACGGTTCTGCGTACAAAATGGTGTCTAGGAAGGCTGAACAGCCATAACCGAATACGTTGCCCAACAGAGCAAGCACCACGAACAACGCGAAGTCTTTCATATTGAAGTCACCTTTCTCTAAACGGTTGCGAGTCAGAGAAGGGAAAAGACCGATAATTAAACCAACAATACCTGAACCAAGTACCCAAGTGAGCCATACGCCCCAGCCTGCAAATAGGTCGGTAACCCAGTGGCCGATAAAGCCAACCAAGAAGCCTACCAGAGGGCCGAATAATACTGAGAACAATGCCAATACCGCCATTGCTGGTTTCAGCGTCGTGTTTGCAAACACAGGGATGCCAAACATTGGCAAACCGCCGATGCCGTATAGTGCAGCACCGATTGCAATAACCACCACGGTTTTAGCAGAAAGATTCATAGATAACCTCAGTTCAATTGTCGATTTTAAAGAACGTTCACTTGCTTTGTTTTGCAGCGCTGATTGTGTAACAAAGTTTGGAAACAACCAAGCTGCTTATTGTTTGCTCTATTTTTCTTCAAGAAATGTGTGACTGAATTCACGCACCTCATTGACTGGCTTAGTTTTTCAGCAAGCATCAAAAATAAGGCGCGCATTATACAGAATATTGATAAAAGTGGGAATGCTATCTGTCTGGATGGCTAGAATGAAAACAGGGGCTGACTGTCAGCCCCTGATTACACCTTGTGATGGTTTTTTCACCTATAAATTAATGGTCTAGGTATAGGTAGTTTTGCCAGCTCTTCATACGAATAAGGACTTTGCGCATGATAGATACGTGGGTAAAGCTATCTGAGTAAACGGCGACTTCAACCGCTGTACCCATCGGCAGATGATACTCTTCTAGGTCGTCCGTGATTTTTAATGTCACGAACACGCGACCGCTGGTGCGCAGAGCTTCTGTTCCAAGCAGTGAGCCTCGCGCTTGGAATTGGCTCTCACCAATGGCTGGCAACACATCGACCACTTGACCTTTAAACACCTTGCCCGGTAATGCACGGAACATAAACTCCGCTTCAAACCCAGGCTCTAGACGTTGCAATGAGTTCTGACGAAACGCTGCCGTATAAAGCTTGTCTTCGGTATGGACAAAGGTCATTACTGGTGCGAGCGGCAAAGGTACAGCCATCACACCTGGACGCAGTGCCAATTGCGTTACATAGCCATCCGTTGGTGCGGTTACGACGGTTTGCTCTAAATTGAACTCAGCTTTTCTTAACTCGGCCAATAGTGACGCGACTTGCGTGTTTTCACCACCCACTTCAGAATCGAGCGCGATTTGCGCCTGTTCTTGCTTTGATTGCGCCACTTCTAGTGCTGCTTGCGCGGCCTTGAACGCTTGGCGACGGGTATCCAATTGTTGCTCGGTGAAGGCGCCACGATCGAAACCACGTTGGTAACGATCAAATTCGCGTTGCGCTTTATCACGTTCTGCAAGCGCTTTGATGACCGCTGCTTCTGCTTCTTGAACGCTAGACTCAAGACCAAGTGCGCCTTGGCTTGCTTCTTTTACTTTTGCTCTTAGCTTGTCTACTTCCGCTTGGAATGGAATCGGATCGATACGGAAGAGTACATCACCTTTTTGTAGCGGTTGGTTTGGTTGAACCGGAACTTCAATGACTCGACCACGAACGCCTGAAACAACAGGGGTGGTTGAGAACACTTGGTTACCAATTTGAGTAAACGGGTGGTTGTAGTTCATCAATAAGATAAGTGTACCGACCAACACTACACCACCGAGTACGGCTGTTGGCACTGTCCACTTGTTCAGTGGGATATTAAAGATTTTGAAAATCGCGATACATAGCGCGGCGTAAGTCAGAACCAGTAGTAAATCCATTATTGTTCCTCCTTACCTTGTTCTTTTTGTGCTGGAGTGCTCGATGCTGCCTTTTCGCCTTTCAGCGTAGAGACTTCTTTTTTCAATTCATTGACTTCATCAATTAGCTCTTCAAGGCGATGATGGATATCATGTGTTTCTTGTTCGAGTTGCTTGAAGCCCCAGCCTCGCTCTTTGCGCCACAACGTTGCCCAGATCCATAGGAATGGCCAAAGAGCATGAAGTGTGAAAAGGCTAACCCAGCCTGCGTAGTGTATTGCGTCTTGGTGAGGGTGCTCGCGCTCTTTTGCTATTTCATAAGGAATATCGTGAATCACGATAATTCCGTAGAAGATAACCAAAGCAACGAAAATGAGTAACCCAAGTGCAAAATAGTCTAGAAACATCTTACTTCCCTGTGCTTGTTGCTAAATAGAAAAACTTACGTAAATTAACTGTTTAAGTATTTGATAGAACAATAAGTGAATCAAGTTATTTATAGCTCAATCCACAGTTATTGAGAGATACGGCATGGAATACGAAGGAGTAAACAGTGCTATATTCTGGTGAGATTGCCGCGATCAGCGCCGCAATTGTTTGGGCATGTGCGACTTGGATATACAGTCAATTCAGCCATCGTTTTTCTGCCATGCAACTTAACATTGTCAAAGGGGTGAGCGCCTCGATGATGATGTTGGTCGTGATTCCTTTTCTCCCCCAAGGTCTGCCAAGCCAAATCGAACCTATTCATCTTGCTGTATTAGCAGTGTCCGGTGTCATTGGTATTGCCATTGGTGATAGCGCTTACTTTTCTGCTCTAAAACGTATCGGACCAAATAAAACGTTATTGTTGGAGTCCCTTGCTCCACCGTTGTCTGGCGTGCTTGCGTTGGTATTTCTCGGCTCGGAGCTGACGTTACAAAGTTGGCTTGGTGTAGTAGTGACGACCGCTGCAGTCACTTTTGTTGTCTTTCAGCCCTCTTCAACAGGTGAAGAAACCAATTGGAGTGGTATCGGATTTGGTCTGTTGGCGAGTGTATGCCAAGCAACGGGTGTGGTGATTTCTCACTATGCATTGGTGGCAGGGGATCTTCCACCTTTGTTGGGGGCATTAATCAGACTCAGCATTGGTGTGGTTGCGGTTTGTTTGGTAATTAAAGTTGTTGAGCCTGCGCCGTTCAAAGGCATCAAGCAACATATTCAAGAGATGGGTAATAAGGCGATGGGATGGCTGTTATTAGCGATTTTCGTCGGTACTTTCCTCGCGCTTTGGCTACAACAAATCGCTTTGAAATACGCCAACCCAGCGATAGCACAAACCTTAATCGCCACTAGCCCACTGTTTATCTTGGTGATTTACGCTATGAAAGGTGAAAAGGTAGGAGCGAAGAGCGTGATTGGAACATTAGTCGCGCTCGGTGGCATTTCGCTGTTCTTTCTTTAAAGCATTCTCTTAGTTAGTTGAAGCAATATACAAAAATGCCCCAGTTTGAGCTGGGGCGTTTTTTATAGATTGAAAATCTGGCTTATAGCTCAGTACACACTTGGTTTCGACCATTGGCTTTCGCGCGGTATAGAGCTTTGTCGGCACGGTAGAAGGTGCGCTGAGTATTCTCACCTTCACGGTGTAGGGTAATGCCGATGGAGACGGTCAAACCGCGCTCACCCAAGATTTCATGCCAACCAAACTGGTAAATGCGCTCACGGTAGTTTTCAGCGTGCATTTCAGCTTTAGCGACTTCGGTGTTTTCAAGAATCACCAAGAACTCTTCTCCACCAAAACGTACACACGAAGACCCACGGAATTTAAAGTAACCGGAGAGTTCTTTCGAAACGTTCACAATGGCTTTATCACCCACTAAGTGGCTGAGCTCATCGTTGATCGATTTGAAGTGATCAATGTCGATAACCAGTAAAGCAAAAGGCGTGTCGTGCAGCAGCAAATCTTTTAGCTTCACTTCCAACCAACGTCGGTTGTGCAAAGACGTTAGAGGATCTGTGAACACGTCTTGTTGCAACTGGGCTACCGTACTTTTTTGTTGTTGGGTCGTCTCTTTCAGCTCTTTGTTTTCAATCTCTGAAAGGATAAGTTTGAGTTGTAATTCAAAGCGGGTCAGGCGGCGCAACTGTGCTGGCCCTAGCTCACTGATTGGAATGTGTTTCACCAAGTCAGATTCGACACGAAACGCTTTCTTCTCGTAATTAAGTGCCTCTTTGAACAAACCTTGCGATGAACACACTTGACTCATTGCATTGTAAAAGCGGTTCGCAATCAGTGGTGAAGAATGTTCGTTGATACGTTTCCCCGTAGAAGCTAACAATAGGTTTGATAATGATTGATGACCAACTTCATTCAAACAGTAAGCCGTCTCGATCTTTACCATGGTCGAGAGCCAAACATTATGTTGCTTGCCTGTTGCGTATTGAATCTGAGAGATAGCAAGTAGTGCTTTGTTGTACTCTTTTTGCAGTCGAAGCAACTTAGCTCGGTATAAGTGAATTTGTCCTGTCAGATTTTTATCGCTGACGAGGATACTGAGCTCTTCGCACTCGCTTAAGAGGTCCGTCGCCGCGCCTATACGTTGCAAACTGATATAACAAGCTAGCATGTACAGCTTATAGCGTAATCTCAATGAACGGCTGCCGATAGCATGGTCAATCGCATCGATTTTTTGGTAGTAACGAAGAGCGCGGTTGTGGTCGCCATACGCGTCACAAAGGTTGCCCATGCCGATGATTGCCAGAACATACTCATCGATATAACCGTATTCGACGGCAATGTTAGTGGAAGCAATGTATTCGGTGAGTGCAGAGTTATAATCGCCTTTTTCTACCAATCGGTCACTCAAGCTGGATTTGACAGAGAGGATGTCCTCAACGTCTTCTGGCAGTTTAAGTAAATCGAGTGCATGGCGCAGTTCTTCAATGCTCTCTTGCAGCTGTTTAATCTTACTTCGATATTCCGCGCTGATGATGTAGCAGTGCGCTTTCTCTTGATTGGTCGAGGCGATATGCAGACGGATGTGTTCCCATAGGATTAGCGCTTCTTCACCGGCAACGGAAGAGGGATCCATGCCTGCATCGGTCACCTTACTAAGCAGTTGTTCCATTCTTCATTACCTCAATGTGGCTCTCTTCCAACTGCTCTAAGGTGAACGGGAAGGTTAGGATGTCCTGTAGATAAAGTGTTGGTTTAGGGCCAGTTAAACCACGGCGTTTCCATGGATAGATGTCTAACATAGCGCAAACGGTGCGGTAGAGCTCTTCGGCTGCTTGGCCCTTTTCTGCAATCAACATTGCTAAGCGGTCGCTGCTTAAGCGAGAGATAAGATCGCTAGATGTAGTGAGCGAATGAACCAACTCAGTACAGATGTCTAGGAAGGCCGGATCTGAGTGACGGATCATGATCACAGCATGGTTGGAGTGTTTTAGCTCGGTCTTAAATAGAACCAGTTGCTCCCACCAGTAAGTTTCTGACACCACGTTTGAGAACTGTTTCTCTGGATCGTATTCATGTTGGGCACGAATACGGTTAATGAGTTTTCGCGCGCGTTGCTCGAGTTGACGTTTTGAGCCTCGCGCTTTGTCCATACTGACACGATGAGTTTGCTCTTTGAGCATCTTAAGCGCGTGTCGACGGTATTTTTGGAACGCTTTGAAAGCAAGTTCGTAATCGCCTTGCTCTTCGGCTACACGGGATTGTTGGAAACAAATTTGGCTTAGCAGCTCACCGTTATCAAACGCGAGTGCTGATTGCTCGGCTAATTGCAGCAACTTTGCTGCACTCTCTGTGTTTTTACGCAGTAATTCCAGTCTTGCTCGGCTGATGAAGGAATGCGCTTTCATCCACGTCAGATCTTGCTCTATCGCAAGCTGGTGAGCTTTTTGTGTGGCTTCTTCTGCCGCATCAAGTCGCTCTAATCCTAGTAAAGCAAGGCCTTTGAAATCCCAGATCTCTGCTTGCCAAGTGCTGTCGTCGTGATCTCTGAGTACTTCAGTCGCACCATCAAGCACACTCAACATTTCAACGAAATTGTTCAGCAAGTAGTAATCCCATGCGAGCAGGATTCTGGCTTTGCCTTCTAGCCAAGCAATACGGACATTGTTTGCCACTTTCACTGCGAGTTCATGCGTAGAGGCGGCAAGCTTGTGTTCGTTGGTGATTCGCCAAACATTGCCTAAGCCAATTAATGCTTCGATTTGGATCTCGATATCGTCGACCAAAGCCGATTGCTCTAGGGCATTAATCCAGTATTGTTGTGCAGAGTAATATTTGGCTTGTCCCCAATACTGCAGGGCGAATAAATGAAGGATCTTTGGAAGGTGATCGTCAGTATCAAGTTGAATTTGGAGGTTGTAAGCGTCTTTGATCAGCTTTAAGCCATGTCGATAATCCATGCTACACCAGCAAGCATTAGACATCGCGATAAGCGCTCGAATCTCACCATCTACAAATAGAATTTGCTCTGAACGAATACGGCATTGCTCCGCGATTCGAAATGCTCGCTCAGGATCAGATTTTATCTGGCCTTCAAGGGCGTTGAGCTCGGCTTCGAGCTGAATTTGGCTTTTATCCAACGTTCACATCCATGACTATCGAACTGGAATTTACACCTAAAAACAAGTGGTTAGATGCGTATATCATTGCGGTGTAGAAAACAGCCACACCAATAAGGTATCGGATTCCGTAATGTATACCGCGCTCCGCGCTTATTTACCACTTCTAAATGAGTAAACTGTTAAATAATCATGATAACAATTGTTTGATCGTGAGTGGTGCGTCGGTGACTTTGAGCCTTTGAGCAGCAGTAAGTCCTTGCTTATCCTGATAGCACAAATTATGCCAAGCTCTGAATATATCTAAAAGAGGCAATATGCCTGCAGGACGCAATTTGCGACGTGGCTCGTTGATAAAGCTTTCAAACAGCAGTTGAAAACGATTTTGATAGAATTGGATATGACGTGTTGTTGCCACATTAAACCAGGCTTCTGGCTCGTTTTTATCGCCAGCTAAATGGCAAATACCCTTGTTACACTCATACTGGCTAGAAATTGCCCAGCGATCTCGCCACCAACTCATGTAGGCAATGTCTACTTTGCCAAATGGCGTACTCATGTCCCAAATTGCGTCTTCTTCTACGTACATCAGATCCACATTTTTCTCTTGGATACGAGACAAACAAACGCTCAACGCAGCAGAGCGGAGCAGGGGATCTTGAGGCATGTAGATAGAAACGCGCTTCTCAGGGCAGCACATATCTAGCACATGAAGATAGTGTGCGTAAGAAGTATATGGCGGACGAATCAAAGCGCCCTTGGATGGGTAATGGAACACCGAAAGGTTACCCAAAGGATCTTCAACGTTGCCACGAGCCAGAATGGTTTGATATTTCTGATCGATTCGCTCACGCAGTTTCTTAGATGGTGCTGGCGGCGGTTCACTCGCTTCCGCTGTGTATTCTTGCGAGACAAAGCGAGACACTTCATCGTATGGGTTGTGATCCAGTGTAGCGACTGGCTCATCATCAGAAGAGTAGTTCACATGCTGACAAAGAATGTAACCCGAATGCGCTTCACCCGAAGCGATCCAGTAAACGCCATTATTGCTGTTTGGCTGCAACGCGACGTAGTTTGATGCGAGCTCATAATGCTCAGCGTGGTTTACCCAGCGTGCATCAATCGTCGCCAGTTTGCGTCGGCAACGGCTAGCGATGTGGTCAACATGATCGTAAAAGGTTTTTGGGTTGATGCTGAGTTTACGGCAGATTTCACGAACGGAATAACCAGTAAACAACAAGCCCATCAAATTCTCTTGGAATTGAAGCTTTTTGTTGGCACCAGACCATTTATCGACAAAAGTACTTTGGCACACTTTGCAGCGGTAACGTTGGCGATCGCCACTGTAACCGAAAGCGTGATAGAGGTGTTTGTGCGTGTGGACAGAAAGTCCGAAGTTATCGCAATCATCATTACGACAAGCAGGTAACCCGTCACTGTGGACGTGACGCAGACGATGAAGCTCGTTCACTACATCGCGGTTATTAAGTAAGGGGGGGAAAGCTCCACACTCACGGCATACCATCGCCGGACGTTTAGGGTTAGCATGTTGCAAAACGTATCGCTTTGCATCACTCAATCCAAAGTTGTCACACGCCAATGTTTTACAAAAGTTGAGTTGTAACCCATCTGCGTCCCTTGGCAGTTCGCCGTTAGACACAATCGCCCCCTCGGGATAATTCTTGCAGCCGGTCAGGCCCCGGCTGCTATTTACTACTTAGGTGTTTCTTAGATGTTGATTGCTGTTTCTAGAGCAACTTTCATCATGTCGTTGAACGACTTTTGACGCTCTTCAGAGCTTAGTTTTTCACCACGGATGATGTGGTCAGAAACTGTTAGGATAGTTAGAGCTTTCGCGCCTAGGTCTGCAGCAACGCCGTAGATACCAGCCGCTTCCATGTCTACACCTAGGATGCCTAGTTTTTCCATTTTCTCGAACAGGTCTGCTTCTGGTGTGTAGAACAGGTCTGCAGAGAATACGTTACCAACTTTAACCGGTACTTCTTGAGCACGTGCTTGGTTAACCGCTTCTTCTAGAAGACCGTAGTCAGCGATTGCAGCGAAGTCGTGGTTGTTGAAACGGATACGGTTAACTTTTGAGTCTGTAGATGCACCCATACCGATAACAACGTCCATTAGTTTCACGTCGTCACGTACTGCACCACAGCTACCTACACGGATAACGTTTTTCACGCCGTACTCAGCGATTAGTTCGTGTACGTAGATACAGCAAGATGGGATACCCATGCCGTGGCCCATTACAGAAACTTTCTTGCCTTTGTAAGTGCCAGTAAAGCCGAACATGTTGCGAACGTCACAAACTTGTTTCACATCTTCTAGGAACGTTTCTGCGATGTATTTAGCGCGCAACGGGTCGCCTGGCATTAGAACTGTTTCAGCGAAATCACCTGGTTGTGCGTTAATGTGTGGGGTTGCCATAAGTGCTCTCCAAAGTTTTGTTCAGGTAAAACGCATCAATTATAGAATGCTATTACCAATTCTGTTGAACTTGTTCGTTTTCGTTGAGGCCATAATATCGGGATAGGGTAAGGGGACTTGAGAGTTAAGTCACAAAACGGTCGGCTTTAGTGTTTAAATATTCTGTTGATAACTAAATCTGTTGAAAGCAAAAAGGCAATCGATTTGCTTTTGAGCAGTTTGTCGATTGCGCGCACAAATTCTTCCTTTTTTCGCCTAAATTTTTTCTGAAATCGTGCTGATCGAATTCCTATATAAGTGAGTAAAACGGTTAAATTGTACAATTTATTTTCTTGTACAATCTGGTAAGGCTTGCTATAAGTTATACAACAAAACATTTTGTATAGGGATGCGTCATCATGGAATCGTCAATCAAAGTAGGTATCAGCTCTTGTGTGTTAGGTGAACGTGTACGTTTCGACTCTGGGCACAAAATCAGCAACTTCGTTACTAAAGAATTAGATGGGTACTTTAGCTTCGTGCCTGTCTGCCCAGAAGTCGGTGTTGGCATGACAGTACCTCGCCCAACCATTCGTCTAGTGAGCAACGAAGAGCGTATTGCATTGGTCGAAACAAAGAATCCTGAAAACGATCATACCGATAAAATGCTGACGTACTCAGAAAACAAAGTGAACGAGCTCCAAGGGGAACTGCTGTGTGGCTACATCGTATGTGCTAAGTCTCCAACGTGTGGCATGGAACGTGTGAAGGTTTACAGCAAGAACAGTGCTGCGAAAGAAGGCGTTGGCTTGTACACCAAAACTTTGATGGAAAAAATGCCGTGGTTACCAGTAGAAGAAGACGGTCGCCTGAACGATCCGGTATTAAAAGAGAACTTCATCACTCGCGTTTACTGTTTGAATGACTTTTATGAGTCGATGGATGGAGAGCCAACCCGCGGCAAAATTATCGAGTTTCACTCGCGCTACAAGCTGACGCTGATGGCGCACCACCCAGAGTCGTACCGTTCTCTTGGTCGATTGGTGGCTGATGTAGCGAACTATGAAATCGATGAGTTTTACAGCCAATATCGTCTGGGCTTGATGCAAGCACTACAAAACCGTGCCAGCCGCAAAAATAACACCAATGTGTTGATGCACTTACAAGGCTACTTTAAACGCTCATTAACTTCTGACGAGAAAGCAGAACTTGCGACCGTGATCAGTGACTACCGCACAGGGTTATTACCACTGCTTGCGCCGCTAACGTTAATTAAGCACTATCTCAACGCGTACCCAGATGCGTACTTACAAAAACAGAAATATCTAGAACCATACCCACAGGAGATGAGACTTCGTTATGGATTGTAGCCAAGAAGAAAAACTATACGCGATTCGAGATGTATCTGAGTTAACGGGTGTAAAGCCCGTTACTCTGCGCGCTTGGCAAAGACGCTATAACTTGATCCAACCGCAAAGAACTGAAAAAGGGCATCGCTTATATCGTCAGCAAGATTTGGACACAATACGAGAGATCCAAGGCTGGTTAGCTAAGGGCGTTGCTATCGGCAAAGTGAAGGGACTGCTAGGACAAGAGTCAGACGTTGATGTGTCAACAGACAACCAGCGTTTGGAAGAAGTTGAAGTGATGTTGAAAGCGTTGTCGGAGCTTAATCGTGGCAAAACGGAAACGCTCCTGTCTAACGTATTAAAAGAATACCCACTTAATATTGTGATTGAACAGCTGATCAATCCGGTGTTCGAAGCATTAGATCTAGTGAAAGTCTCGCTGCGTTCATTGCAACTCGGTTTGTTCCAAACGTGTCTAATTACTCGCCTCGCCCTAGTGGTGGATTCAGAGAATAAAGCCGCGTCTAAAGGGAAATGTCTGCTGGTGAGCTTCGAGCAAGCTCGTGACTCAGAGAGCTGGATTCAAGCCGCAAAACTGTGTGAACAAGGCTACCACATCACCTTAATCGACAAGGTCGAAGATGTGTCTGGTTTGATTGGGCATGATGTACTTGCTCGTTATCAGCAAGTGCATTTCTTCTCGAACAAAGCGCTGCCGATCAAACAGGTGGAAGCGTTAACTGCATTGCAAACCCGAGCACCTGAGCAAGTTCAATTTTCTGAAGTCATCGAGAAACTGCATTTCGCTAACTAGCCCAATAATAGGTAAGGAGAGGACATGATTCTGGTTTGGTTTCGACGTGATCTGAGAACGTTAGACCACACAGCGTTAAAGGCTGCCTTGGATACGGGACAACCTGTTGTGGCTGGTTTTGTTTCGACACCGGAACAATGGCAAGAGCATAATATGGCGCCAATGCAGGCAGACCTGATCGCGCGACGCTTGGTGCATCTCAATGAAGAACTCGCAGACCTCAACATTCCACTTCTCTATAAAGAAGTGCCCAAATTTTCCGACGTGGCTGAGGTCATTAAGGGGTGGGCATTATCATTAAACGCAGAAAGCGTCATGGCGAACATCCATTACGAGGTCAATGAACAAGCGCTAGACCGGGAGGTTTCAGAGGTTCTTGCTAAAAGCGAGGTCGCGTTCGAAGCTTTCCACGACAAATGTGTTCATGCGCCAACCACGGTGTTAAACAAGCAAGGTGAATACTTCAAGGTATTCACGCCATTCAAACGCGCTTGGTTGTTGAAATTCCGGATGCCAATGGTGTCCAAACCACAACCGCAAGCCGAGCTGTCCAAAAACGTGCTTCAGACAGTTGAAGCAGATATTTATCATTCCGATGTGCCTTTTTCTTACCCACGCGATTCCAGCGGACGTTGGCACGCCTCAACCACAGATATTGTCCAACAACTAAGAGAGTTCGCCCGTGAGCGCAGCGATGCATATCAAGCAGAGAGAGACCTTCCTGCTGTCGATGGCACGAGTCAGTTATCTCCCTATCTCGCAATTGGCGCGCTGTCGCCAAGACAATGTATCGCAAGGCTTTATGCAGAAAACCCACTTCCTGACCTCACCGAAGGGAAAGCCATTTGGCTGAGTGAAATTATCTGGCGAGAGTTTTACCAACACTTATTGGTGTTTGAACCAAAACTTGTTAGAGGAAAGGGCTTCATTCCATGGGAAGAAAAGATCCAATGGTCTTACGATGAGCAAGCTTTCGATCGCTGGAAAACAGGCACAACAGGGTACCCTATTGTTGATGCTGCGATGCGCCAACTGAACACGACGGGTTGGATGCACAATCGCCTACGCATGGTTGTAGCGAGCTTCTTAACTAAAGACCTGCATATTGACTGGCGTTGGGGAGAGGCATACTTCATGAGTAAGCTGGTGGATGGCGATTTCGCTGCCAACAATGGTGGATGGCAATGGTCGGCGTCTACGGGCTGTGATGGGCAACCTTATTTCCGAATCTTCAACCCTATCAGTCAGGGCGAAAAGTTTGACTCTGATGGCACTTTTGTCCGCCATTGGGTACCGGAAATTAAAGAGGTACCGAATAAGTTTATTCATAACCCTTGGCTATGGAGTGGTTTTAATTTACTGGATTATCACAAGCCGATGGTTGATCACAAGGTGGAAAGAGAGATAACCTTACGGCTCTTCAAAAACGCCAAGGAATAGAGAGAGATGCCTAGCAAGAAGCGTCCGATGAGTATCGCTAAACGAACCCTGTTGTCTGTATCGCTGTCTTTAGTGAGTGGTTTGTCATTCGCAAAGATGTACGAATTGCCGGAGGACGGGGCGCGAGTCATAGGCCGCATGGAAAACCATGTGGTTGAACAAGGCGAAACCATGGCAAACATTGCTAAGCAGTACGATGTTGGCATGCTGGCGTTAATGGCGGCTAACAAAGGCGTGGACCCTTTTCTACCAAAAGAAGGGCACGTTCTGACTATTCCTACTCAGCTTATTCTCCCAGACGTTCCCCACAAAGGCATCGTGATTAACTTGGCGGAGCTGCGTCTTTACTACTTTCCGGCTAAAGAAAATGTGGTTCATGTATTCCCGGTAGGTATTGGCCGTATTGGTCGAGACACGCCAGAGATGACAACGAGCATAAGCCAGAAGCGTCCAAACCCAACCTGGACACCACCTTCATCTATCCGTGCGGAATACAAGGCTAAGGGCATTGACCTACCTGCAGTCGTACCAGCTGGACCAGATAACCCACTTGGTATGTTTGCGCTGCGCTTGGCGTATGGTCATGGTGAGTACTTGATCCACGGTACTAACAAAGACTTTGGTATTGGCATGCGTGTAAGTGCGGGTTGTATCCGTATGGACCCTAATGATATCGAGTGGTTATTCGACAAGGTACGTCGTGGTGAAAAAGTGAAGATCATCAATCAGCCGGTGAAAGTCACACTAGAACCAGACCGCAGTGTATTTGTTGAGGCGCATGAACCATTGACTCGCAGTAACGGCGAGAAAGATCACTTACAAATTCCACAAGAGTTGAATTGGTGGTTGGATGAATATGGGATGACGAATGCGAAAGCTAAAGCAACGATTGCTGCTCAGAATGGTGTTCCAGTAGAAATAACCGCGCCTTAACAAGCGTTAAAGCGCGGAATCACATCTTACTTAGTGTAAGACTGAGCGATGTTGTCGATACGCTCGTTAGCACGTGCAGCTTCTTCTTGAGCTGCCATAGCCGCGTCATTAGACTTTTGAACGTCAGATTGTAGAGACTGAACGTCTTGGCTTAGTTGGCTAACTTGGTTGCTTAGTTCGTCTAGTTTAGTAGCTGTTGCTGCTTCGTCAGAAGAAGCACAACCTGCTAGTAGAAGTACTGAAGTTGCTGCAGCTGCGATCAACGTTTTGTTCATTTTAGAACTCCTTGCCTATAGTTAAATTCCTACGCTATACGTTTTGTGTCATATAGTCATAGTGGTAAATGTGAATACATTCTATCAGTACATGATGTAGCAAAAGTCAAAAAAATCCAAGGATTTCATAGAGTACCTGATACGGACGCTAACCTTTAGTTTACATAAGTGAGCGTTTACTCACCTTTAACGCCTGTATCGGGTAGTACAGCAGCTCTTTTACCACGTCCCTGATATCAATAATTTAGACGAAATTTACACAAATGAAAGTTTCTTAGATGAATCTTTATTTTTTCTAATGGAATTAGTTTGTGTGATCTCTATCTATACTCCTATGATTTGCGGTATTATATCGAGCTTTTATTTTTTGCTGCGTTAGAGCGGAAACGACACTGAAAAAGCGCTCAAACGATGACTATTTATTGGAGAATACTTTGCAATTTAAAGATCTAGGCCTAGACAACCGATTGTTGAAGAACCTAAAACACTACGATTTCAAAAAAGCGACTGACATTCAGAAGCAGGCGATTCCTGTTGCGATTGCAGGCAAGGATCTATTGGCATCTTCGAAAACGGGTTCGGGTAAGACTTTGGCGTTTGTATTACCAATGCTTCACAAGTCACTAAAGACGAAGTCGTTTTCTGCAAAAGACCCTCGTGCAGTCATCCTTGCTCCTACGCGTGAGCTAGCAAAACAAGTATATGGCGAGCTTCGTTCAATGCTTGGTGGTCTGAGTTATGACGCAGCATTGATTCTTGGTGGTGAGAATTTTAACGATCAGGTGAAAGCGCTACGCCGCTACCCGAAGTTCATCGTGGCAACACCAGGACGTTTGGCTGACCACCTAGAGCATCGCTCTCTGTTTCTTGATGGTTTGGAAACGCTGATTCTGGATGAAGCTGACCGTATGCTCGATCTAGGTTTTGCACCAGAGCTTCGTCGTATCCACAAAGCGGCGAAGCACCGTCGTCGTCAAACTCTGATGTTCTCAGCAACGCTCGACCACGCAGAAGTGAATGACATTGCATCAGAGATGCTGAATGCGCCAAAACGTATTGCTATCGGCGTATCAAACGAAGAGCACAAAGACATCACTCAAAAATTCTACTTGTGTGATCACCTAGATCACAAAGAAGCGATCCTTGAGCGTGTTCTTGAAGAGGCCGAATACCGTCAGGTGATCATCTTTACTGCAACTCGTGATGACACTGAGCGTCTAACGAACAAGTTGAATGAGAAGAAGCTTAAAGCGGTCGCGCTGAGCGGTAACTTGAACCAGACTCAACGTAACACCATCATGAGTCAGTTTGAGCGTGCTGTATTTAAGATTCTAGTAACGACAGACGTTGCATCTCGTGGTCTTGATATCGCAACAGTAACGCACGTTATCAACTTCGATATGCCGAAGCACACAGAAGAATACGTGCACCGTGTTGGTCGTACTGGTCGTGCGGGTAACAAAGGTGACGCAGTGTCTCTTGTTGGCCCTAAAGACTGGGACAGCTTTAAGCGTGTTGAAACTTACCTACAGCAAGATTTGAACTTCTCTGTATTTGAAGATTTAAAAGGTAAATTCAAGGGCTTGAAACCACGTAAGCCTGATTTCCGTGGTAAGAAGACAGAAACCAAAAAAGCACGCCCACAAGCGAAAAAAGTCGCGAAGAAACCTGCTAAGCGCGATAAAGGTTTCTACCAAAACGTGGCAGTGGGTGAAAACGTGTTTATCCCTAAGAAAAAGCCAGCGGAACCAAAAGCTGAAGATTAATCTTCAACTCAGCGCTAGAGGTTAACTGAATTCAAATCCGAGCTTACGAGCTCGGATTTTTTATATCTGAAATTTGCCTTCTCACGGGCTATTGTTTAGCTGTTCTAAACAAGGGTTAAATAGTCTTTGATTTTTCTGAACGCCAATTTTGCATAGCATAGGTTTCCAGAAGAGGAGGCAAAATATGTATCAAGAAGAACAGTGGTTAGAAGACATCGATCTGAGCCTTACAGAACAACAGTGCAAATCGTTAGGTTGGGGAAAGAAAGGCATCTGGGTTGAGATGTTGACGTTTCTCTGCTTAGCGTTGGTGAGTTGTACCTTAGTGCACAATCACGGAGGCTCACATGATTACTGAAAAGTCTCAAATGGGTGAATTGATTAAATCGGTCGTTTTTTCCTCCCTCTATTTTGTTGGATTTCTTGCTTTACTTTGGGTTGTAACTAGTCATCTTTTCTAGTTTTTCTACTTCTTTTGAGCTACTGACTAAAGTAAAAAAGTTACCCTCGTCACCTTCTTCAGGTGACGTTTTCATTTCTAGATTCTTAATTGCATAGCAATAGATGACTTATCTAACAATAGCTTTGCATAACAGTGCATTCATCCATGATTTAAACGTTTGACATAATAAAAACCGATAAAAACATCACGAAAACATGCAAATGATAATTGATCTCATTTTTATTTAAAGGCAGAATACGCGACATAACATTAATCCTATAAATAGTTGTGCCATTTATATGAAATTTAGTCATGTTTTTTTGGGGCTTTTAGTCACCTCTATGCCCAGTGTTGCCTCGGATAACTTTAATTGGCTGAGAGACGATTCCAGACAAGATGAGCGAGTCCTTTCTTACCTCAAGCAACAGAACCAAAAAACAGAACAATTTCAGAAACGTTATGACGAGATTACCCAAAATCTGTTGAGCCAATGGGAATCCATGGCAGCAGAAAAAGGCGAGAAGCCTTGGGCGATCAAAAACGGTCAAGAATGGAACCTGACTCGTCGACAAGGCAACTTTGTTTTGCTTTCGCGAGCTTATAACAACGCGCAAGAGAAAGTGGTTTACGATTTCTCTTTTCGCCAAGAAGAACGTCAGTATTTCCAAATTGGTCAATGGCGTATTCAAGGCGATTCTTTGTTGTTTACAGAAGATATTGATGGCAGCGAGCAGTACCGTGCTGTATTGGTTGATCTAAAGAGTGGTGCTGCACGTGAGCTTATCAGCAACATTGATAATGGGGTTCTGCTCTCACCAAATGCCAAGTTTGCTCTCGTTGTATCAAAAGAAGCGAAAACTCAGCGCCCTTACCAAATCGTCCGAATTAATACTCAAACCAATGAGCAGAAAGTACTTTGGCAAGAGGACAAGACCGATTGGCTTATGTCTTTCTATCCAGCAGCCGACGCGCGTTTCGCACTGGTACAAAGTAACAATGAATCGACCACCGAACAAAAGATCCTAAACCTTGATTCTGGAGAGCTAACGGCCTCGCTACGTAAACCGGAATCCGGTGTGGAGTATTATGCAGATGTTGCTCAAGATAGAGTCTTTCTCAACAGCAATCTTAATGGTCAGTTTGGTTTGTTTGAAACTGCGATGCCCGAGAAAGACGTGGACACTGCTGAGTCTAATTGGAAGTCTTTCTTACGCTCAGAAAATGGCGTAGAACAATTTTACTTGTACGATGCGGGACTTGTGGCATTAACCAAGCAAAACAATCAAACGACAATCTCGGTTTACTCGTATGATGGCAAGGAGAAAAAATCTCTTCCGTTAGAGTCGGAAGGTCGCGTTGCTTGGTTGAGCACTCTTGGTGATTACCGCTCTAACAAAATCCGCATTCGTAGTATGTCGATGACGACACCGCCGTTGTGGGAAGAGTTTGATGTTAAAGTACTGACAAAGACAAATCTCTCGCAAGATATTTATCACGGCTTCTCTAGCCAAGATTATGTTTCTCAACGCATTATGGTCAAAAGCCAAGGCGTGGAAGTGCCGGTTTCTCTTGCTTATCGCAAAGATAAGCTCAGCGACAACGCTCCTGTTGTGCTGTACGGCTATGGCGCTTACGGATTTACCATGAAACCTTACTTCATGCCTCAAACCGTGAGCTTACTAGATCAAGGCGTTATCTACGCGATAGCGCATGTTCGTGGTGGCGGTTACTTTGGTGCTGACTGGCACGAGCAAGGCCGAGGCGTTCTTAAAGCTAACTCTATCAATGACTTCACGGCAGCTGCGCAAGCACTTAAACACTTTGATGGTGGTGAACGTGATGTCTACGCGATTGGATCGAGTGCTGGTGGCACTTTAGTTGCCGGCTCGATCAACCAAGCTCCTGACTTGTTTGCTGGCGCGGTGATGAAGGTTCCGTTTGTCGATGTCGTTGCTAGCATGTCCGATACGACGTTACCACTTACCGCACAACAATATGGAGAATGGGGGAATCCGACACTCCCAGAGCAGCTCAAAGCGATGCAAGCTTATGATCCTATCCTCAATATCCATAAAGATGCTTACCCACCCATGTTGGTTCAAGTCGGATTGAACGACCAACGTGTGCCTTATTGGGAAGGCGCGAAGTATCTCGCTCAAATTTCGTCGACCAGTGAATCGACAGGCCCTTATTTGTTGCAAACGGATTTTCACTCTGGCCACCGCATGGATCCAAGGCAGGCAAGAGAGCAACAAGCGAAGGAATACGCATTTCTACTATCACTCATTAAAACATCTAAAGCGGAGCAGTAAATGAAGCTTACCCCAGTGTCAGCGGCAGTACTTTCGGTACTTGCTGCCAGTCAAGTGCACGCCGAATCTAAGGTTTTCTCAATGGAAGAGGTGGTTGTAACCGCCAATAAAATCGATCAGCCATTGTCAAAAGTGGCAGGTAGTGTCGCGGTTATCACAAACGAGCAAATCGAAGAACGAGGCGAAACCGAGCTTTATGACGTGCTGCGTAACGAACCTGGTGTAAGCGTGACGGGAGGTGCAGGACGTCCGCAAAACATTACCATCCGTGGTATGACAGGTAACCGCATTATGATCGTTCGTGATGGCATTCGTTCTGCGGATGGCTTCGGTGCGAATGACATTAATGATGCAGTTGGGCGAGATACTTTTGATTTATCCAATTTTGAATCGCTGCAAATCATTAAAGGTGCAAGCTCTTCGGTGCATGGCTCTGGCGCGATCGGCGGTGTGGTGATTTTAGAATCCAGTAAGCCGGGTGATTTCTTAAAAGACAAAGACTTCTACACCGATGTTTCCGGTACTTACAACGATATCAGCAACAAGTACAAAGGCACGAGTAATCTAGCTTTCCGCTCCGGCGATACAGAGAGTTTGTTTAACGTTTCATACTGGCAAGGGCAAGAGACACGTAACTTTGATGAAGATTTGTATAACCGCGACCTAGATGGTTACAGCGGTGCTTATACAATCAACCACTTTTTCAATGAAGAGGTGATGTTGAAAGCCAAAGCGGAACTCTACACCCAGAATCAAGAGCGTTTGGAGGGTTCACCGTCCATTCAACCTGATGGAATCTGGCATATTGAAGACTTTGCTGAAGATGAAACCTCCGAAGAGTACAGCGCTTACATTGGTGTGGAGGTGACACCGATTAATCCAACTTGGTTCGAAGAGTTGGATACCAAAGTTTACTGGCGTCACACCGAAGTCGTGGAAGACACCAACCGTTTAATGCGCCAAGTGGATCACAATGGTTTGATCACCAAACGTCGCGAGCTGGAACACAAAACCTTCATCGATGAGACAATTGGTTTCCGTGGCGACTTCACCAATACGATTTATGCAGCAAATGTAGAGCACCAATTGGCTTACGGTGTTGAGCTTTCTACTGACTATTACGAACGCACAGATAGCGACTCCAAGATTGATTGGAACGGCGTAACACCTTCGACCAAACAACCATTCGCCCCTGCTCGTGCTTATAACATTGGTTTGTATGTTCGAGACATGGTGGAACTGGATAAATGGACCATCACAGGCGGCTTACGCTTTGATGCGCACCGTCTAACGCCGGACGGTGAGGGCGAAGTGGGCGGCTTCCCATTAAAGGACATGGATAGCTCGGAGGTGTCTCCAAGCCTGTCGGTTTCTCGTGAAATGTTTGCCAACAACATCGTTTATGTGTCGTACAACCACGGTTACCGAGCTCCGGAATACGACAAAGCATATGGCTTCGTGAGTCATGATTTCGTACCGCTAACGCCTTTTGTTATCGCGCCCAACTTAGACCTAGAAGCTGAAACTTCGGACTCATTTGAAATCGGTAACAAGTTCGATAACGGTCGTGCGTATGTCTATGCGTCTGTGTTCTACAACAAGTTTGAAAACTTCATCGATGTTGTGACTACTGGCTTTGATTCAAGCACAGGTAATTACATCAAACAGTACCAAAACCTTGATGGCGTAGAGACTTATGGCGCAGAGCTTTCTGCGGGTTACGCGCTAACCAAACAATGGGACATCAGCACTAAGTTTGGCTACGTAGATGGCAAAGACGCGGAAGGCGAATACGTTCGAAGTATTACGCCATTCGAAGGTAACGCTCAACTGAAATACGTCAACCAAGACTTCAACGCTTACGTGGCTTGGAACTGGGCCGCTGCCATGGAGCGCGTTCCTAAATGCCAGACCACGCTTGGTCTAGCGACAGAGTGTGCGCAGACAAGCGCCTGGAATACGTTTGATCTTGGCGCAACTTACCACGTTTCCAAAGACCTTCGTGTTAGCGCAAACATCGTCAACCTGTTCGACAAAGAGTACATCCGATACCAAGACGCAGCGGGTATCGCTGAGGAAAGTAAGCGTTACTCAACGGAGCCTGGGCGCTACTTCACGCTAAATGCAAAATACGAATTCTAGGACGAAATCATGAAGCTAAAACCATTGGCTTTTTCGCTGCTTATTGCTTGTACCCCTGCGGCGCAGGCTGCAGAGTGGGATTATCCCGCAACGGACTTTGTGGTAACGAATGAAGCGCAAGCGAAAACTTATCTAGACTGCCACTACTCAGAAGCGGGCGAGTTTAAGTTCCGTTACAAAACCCAGTCTCAGCTTGGCGAGCATTACAATTTTGATGTTTGGGTTAACGGTGAATATCAAGCACAGCGCGCCCTCGTAGTCACAACCGATAAAAATCATCACGTTGTGCGAGTGTTTAAGAGCCTTGAAGATACGATCATTCGCAACGGTAAACCAACGGTTGCAATGGAATTGGAATCGCCTCGCCAACTACAAGCACAAGAGCCACCGGTTTTGAGCTCTGGAAGTCTGGTTGATGTTGAGGTTTCTTTATTCAACCCAGATCTTCGCACCATGCAACAGCAAGCGGCACCAGAATCGACGTGGTCAGCACTGTCTGATTACCCTCAGCCGATCGAGTACGTAACCAAGTCGATTGAGGTTTTAAAGTCCGGCGGTAAGTTCTATCTCTCTAACCCAAGATTAAAGCAAGTGGATGCGACGGGCTTATTTGCAGCCCCAGCACCTGGTGAAGCGCCTGTACTTGATACGTTGGACTTTCTCAGCGCAGAAGGGGTTCAAGCATTTGACAGTGTTGATGAGATGCAAAGCACCGAGTTTGGTGACAATGCGTTCCCGCAGTTGATGGCTTTTTATCATCTTGATAGCTCGATCCAATATCTGACAAGCCTGACTTACGACTTGTTTAACGAACCGCTTCGTTTTGATGCTCGCGGTTTATCAAAAGATAACTCTACTTACTATTACGGTCCGAAAGCACTCATGCTGGGTGTCGGTGGTGTTTCTCCGGATGCAGTCGATTCTGATGTAGTGATACACGAGCTTGGGCATGGCATTCATTACCAAATCGTACCGGATTGGGCGTACGGTCATACTGGTGCTATCGCAGAGGGTTTTGCTGATTACTGGGCGGGCAGTGTGAGCTACCGCACTCAATATTTGGATGCTTCGCGTCGCGGTCAAGAATTTGAGTTAGATACGGTGTTCAACTGGGACGGAGTGTTCGGAACACGCAAAACAACTCGTAGCTTATGGAACCAAAGAGCGCGTTATTTCGAGAGCTCAGAGTATCCAGCGCATGTTAGTGTGGGCGGTGAACTAGGTGACGAGCTATGGTCAACGCCACTGTTCCAAACGCTTAAAGCATCGGTTGAACGATACGGTGATGATACCGATAGCGTGTTCCGCGAGTTTGACGCCATTGTACTTGAAGGCATGTACGGGATTGGTCGTGGCGTGAAAATGCATGATCTTGCAGAATCGACCGTGTTTGCCGCAAACACTTTGTTCCCAAATAAAGATTACGCCCAATTCCTGACAGACAGCTTCAACAAACACAACTTACTTAAAGCGCCTCTTCGCGTTCGCTATGACGCTCGATACATCGCACAAGGTCAAGACGTTGGGGTGAGCCTGAGCCAAACTGGCCGTGAAGCGAGCATCAAAGGGCAATGGCTGCTAAACAACGCATCCGTGTTCGACTTTGATGAAACGCTTTCTGACTCAACCTCAATGAAGGTGGCGTTACCAAGCGGTCTGACGTGTGGCACGCAATTCGATTCCTCTATTTCATTGGATTACCAATTTGCAGAAGGCTTAAAGACTCATCAGTGGAATGAAAAGGTGATGCTGGTTAATGGTACGCCAGGGCTCGGTATCCAGCCTCAATCAGTGAATTCCGCTTTGCCAGAGCAGGGCGACAGGCTGTTCTCTCAGACGCTATCGGACAAGTCACGCACGATTGATGATTCGTTTGCGGTTTACCTGAACATCGAACATGACTCACTGCAGGATCTGCAAGTGACGCTTGTGTCTCCACAAGGCAAATCGGTCGTGCTACTAAGCCATCAATCAAGCAATACCAATGGATTTAAAGGTTACTTCACAGCTCAGTATGAAGAGGAGTTACAAGCGCTTGTCGGTCAACCGAGTTGGGGGACTTGGCGTCTCGAAGTGTCTGACCGCGTGTCAGGGAACTCTGGGGTGTTGAAAGAGTGGGGTGTGAGTCACTTTGCTCAGTATCAGTGCAGTGCTGATACCACTAAAGAAAGCAGTGGTGGTGGTTCAGGTGGCAGTAGTTCGCCTTGGACCTTGTTAGGACTTTTCCTGCTTTCAATGGTGAGAGTGATTCGCTCTCGTTAATTAAAATCAAAAGAAGATAAAATCTATGAAGTTTCAATATTCTTTCGTTGCTATGTCACTAGCCCTAGCTGGCTGTGGTGGTGGTTCTGGTGGTGACACGTCGGCACCGACCTATGATGTAGCTGGCACCATCGTTTCTGCAGGTACACTTCTTGATACGCCAGTGTGCATCGATTTAAACCAAAACTACGTTTGTGATACTACTGAACCGAGCACTAAAACGGATAATGCCGGTAAATTTAGCCTGACTTCAAGCGATAAAAACGTACTAACCAGCACCATTCTTGCTCAAGTTGATCAAGGTTCGAACCAAACGTTGCGTCTTGCGGCTCCGGGCCAAAATTTAGCAACGGGTAACACGGTCAATGGTGTAACAACGTTGACCGCAGGTCTTGTGGTTGACGGTAAAACCGTTGCTCAAGCTGAAGAGATCGTGAAAGCGCAACTCACCGATGCCGGCGTTTCTTTGTCTGGTACGGTAATGTCTAACGCAGAATCCAGCGAGCTAGACAAGCTAGAGCAAAACACGGTTGCGCTATTAGCTGCGATGCAACCACAACAAATGACCAAAGGCGTAGCGCTGCTTGCTCAAAGCCTTAGCTTCCAAGGTAAATCGTTGGCCTCTGATCTTCTGTCTGAAGCGGAAGTGAGTGCATTTGCTGAAGAAATTGCAGCGGTTGCTGAACAAACGGTTGGCAGCAACGATACGGGTGCCGTTCTTCATTTTGCTGATGGCGCAGCAGACGTTGCTGAGGTTCAAGCTTCTTACCCTGGTCAAGATGCGGAATACGGCTTCGACAAAGAGGACAAGCAAACGTCGACAGGCGCAGGCTTTAAGTTCGTTAAGCTAGATTCACAAGGTGCTGCTTTAGCTGCAGATGCGACTGAGTGGGCTTGTACTATGGACGAGCGTACTGGTCTTGTTTGGGAAAATAAGAGTGTGGATGCGAGCTCGGTTCAATTTAAAGATCGTACATTCGTGTATGAGTCAGCAACATTCAAACCGTATTACGAAGATCTTGAAGTCGTTGGTTGTGTGGATGCTGCTGATGGCATCTGTTCAACAAGCCAATATGTTGAACATATAAACAAGCAATCACTATGTGGCATTACTGATTGGCGCCTACCAACATACCAAGAGTTCTACGATGTTCTCGACTTAGGTGAGACAGAGAAAGATGCTGATGACAACGTTTACGGTCTGAGCATGGCTTACTTCCCGTATCAAGGTAAAGGTAGCCCAGACATTGAAACTGGCGCGATTTGGTTAGGCGACTTCACTTTTAACAACTATTCCGTTTACAACTACGAAGGCGCTCTGCAATTCCCTGTTGTGGCAACCAAAGGTGCAGACCGTGGCTATGTAAGCTTTGTTGAAATCTACTCTGACAAAGTTGAGCGTGATACTGGCACTTCTTTCCAATTCCCAATCCGTCTAGTAGCAGTAAAGGGCCAATAAAATGAAGAAATTAATGACCGCACTATCTCTTGTTTTGGCTTCTCAAGTGGTGATGGCTGCACAAGAGTGTTCCACTGATTTTGGAAAAACAGCACCAAACTCTCGTTACACCTACTCTGATGCTGGGACGGTAACTGACTTAAAAACGGGCCTAACGTGGATGCGTTGCCCTGTTGGCTCAACGTGGAATGCGGCAAATGAAGCCTGTGATGGCGCTGCGACTAAGATGTCATGGCAGTTAGCGCTATCAACCGCTGAGCAAATCCGCAATGAATCAGGCAACCATGCTTTGCATGATTTCGCGGGCAAAAAGAATTGGCGCTTACCAAACGTTAAAGAGTTGGTCGCGTTGACGGAACGTGCTTGCCATAGCCCTGCGATGAACGGCACTGCATTTGCAAGTGGTTACACGTTAGAGGTGGGTGACTACGCAGGCTACATCTGGAGTAACACTCCAAACGGTGACGGCTCAAACGTTATGGTGTTTGATTCATTTAACGGTGAGGTTTACAACTGGAGCCCACTAGACCCAACGAACACTTTCTCTGTTCTACTGGTCACTGACGAAGAATAACCACACCGTTGGATTTTCTCTAATCCGGATAATAAAAAGCTCCGCCAGTGCGGAGCTTTCTTCATTCCTAACCTTTGAAACTTATCGTGTTGAGCAGAACCTTTAAACTTGGAACTGCTTAAGTTGGTGCTTTTGATTTTCAGCCAAGCCTGACAACTCCTGCGCTGCAGCGGCAGATTGAGTGATGCCAGTTACGTTTTGGCTAACCAGCTCGTAGATGGTGCTTAAGTTGTTGTTGATGTCCGACGTGACTTGTTTTTGTTCTTCAGATGCCGTAGCTACTTGCGTATTAATTCCGTTCAGGTTTTCAATAGCATGCTGAATGTCGTTTAGCGACTGATTTACTGAACTTGCTAGCACTTGATTATCGTTCAGTAGCTCAAGGCTTGAGTTCATGCTCTCGTTCGCTTGTCCCGACTGTTGCTGCAGCTCCTCAATTATTACTTGGATCTCTTTGGTCGACTCTTGCGTTCTTGCCGCAAGCATTCGAACTTCGTCGGCAACAACCGCAAATCCACGACCGCTCTCACCCGCACGAGCGGCTTCAATTGCTGCGTTTAACGCTAGTAGATTGGTTTGTTCAGAGATACTTTCAATGACTTCAATTACTTTGCCAATTTGTTCTGATTGGTCTTTGAGTGAGGTCACAACGGTGGCTGCATCGTTAAGTTGTTGCGCCATTTTTTCACTAGCTTGAGTACTCTCTGCAAACATAGATAAGCTTTTAGCTGTAATATCACTTGCTTCGACAGCGGCATTGTCAGCTTGCTGAGCGTTCGATGACACCTCTGCAGCAGTTGATTCTAACTGATTGACTGCTGAAGCGACTTGCTCGACTTCTAGTTTCTCTTGATCTGAGTTAGCACTGCTTTGCGTCATTACGGTTGCAAGTTCGGTAGATGCTGATGCGACATCCTCACTGATTCTAACTAGTGAACCAACTGTGCCACGAAGTTGTTGGATGGTTTGGTTTACGTCATGCGCCAGTTGTGAGACTTCGTTTTTGCCCACTTCGTCTGCTTCTACCAACAAGTTACCTTTTGCTACTTCTTGCATGGTTTCTTGTAGGTTGCGGATTGGAGCAACAATGTAGCTCGCTAGCAGCCAACTGATCAAAGAGGCAATAGAGAGAATAACCACTAGAGATACCGTGCTATAGGTCAGGGTATCAGAGTGAAGAATGCCATTTTCCTCGACTTCATCGGTAACGATTTGGTTGAGCTTTTTAGACAAGTTGTCGATCGCTTTTATCATGGCTTCACCCGCAAGGCGGTATTGGCCCATTGCAGACTCGTACTCTCGTTCAAAGTCTGACGTGGTGTACTCAGAAGTATGCTTGGTATTGAGAAGGGGAGTCATGGTAACACGAGTAAAATCGACGTAGTGATTCATGGCGTCGCGCATGGCGTTTACTTCAGCCTGAATACCTTCAATTTGGTCGATAGAATTAAGAAACTCTCGGTTTCTTGTTTGGCGTTGCTGCAGTTCTTGGTTCAGTGTTTTGACATCTTCCGCCCTGAATAGACTATAAATCGCCTTAATGCGCATCGCGTAGGTGTTGTCTACGATAGAGCCCAGCTCTTCTTTATGCACGATAAGGTTATTGGTAGAAACCGTCACCTTGTCGAATGCTTGTTCTAACTTTCCTATGCCTATGCTTAAACCGACGATGAGAAGTATGACAGTAAAAAGTACGGGTACGAAAACCTGTGACTTAATAGACAGCGTACTAAGTAATTGACGCATGATTGACCCTCTAAAGATTAGAACTATTATCATTTTTGTAAATAAAACATCCTGATTCTAATTACTAGGCTTGATATATCAATCATTTAACGATGCTTATTTGTTATGAAATATATTAAAAGCGATGTGGTTGGCATTTTGTTATAACCAAATCATTGCAAAGTATTTTGAGCTCGAAAGTAAATAAAGTTTGATTGCTGATTTATTAAGCAGAAATGACAACGTGTCATAGAGCTTTCAACTAAGTGAAACACAACTGTCATATTTGGATTCTAAAGTGAGCACCGTTCAAGTGAAACACAACGGCAATAAGGCCACTTAAAGGAAATTGTGATGAAAAAGACAGTAATCGGTGCAATCGCACTTCTAGGCGCAATGGCAGTGACTCCTGTTTCTGCTAAAGAAACTATCTCTGCAGTGGGTTCTAGCAGCGTAACTCCACTGATGGAAGTTTTCTCTGAAACATACATGAAGACAAACCCGAATGTATTTATCGAAGTTCAAGGCCCGGGTTCATCAGCGGGTGTTAAAGCAGCGAAGAACGGTTCTGCTGACCTAGGTATGTCTTCTCGTAACCTAAAAGATTCTGAAAAAGAGCCAACGCTAAAAGAAGAAGCGGTTGCTCTAGACGGTATCGCAGTTGTTGTAAACCCACAAAACAAACTTACTGGCCTTACAGCTGAGCAAGTTACTGCAATCTACAAAGGTGAAGTAACAAACTGGAAAGACGTTGGCGGTGCAGACAAGCCAATCGTTGCTATCACTCGTGACACGGCTTCTGGTACTCGTGGCGCATTCGAAGACATCATGTCTCTAAAAATGAAGATTTCTGGTAAAAAAGTTTCTGCAATCTCTCAACGTGCTCAAGTTGCTAACGGTAACGGTGCACTGAAGACAATGGTTGCTTCTAACCCATACGCAATCGGCTACATCTCTCTAGGTACAGTTGATGGCTCTGTAAACGCACTTCCAATTGATGGTATCCAAGCTTCTGTAGACAACGTGAAAAACGGTTCTTACAAAGTTGCTCGTCCATTCCTTGTTCTTTACAAAGAAGGCAAGCCATCAGCTGAAACTCAAAAATTCCTAGACTGGATGCTAACTGAAGAAGCGCAAGCGCTAGTTGACCAAAAAGGTTACATCTCAGTTCACTAATCCCATCGGGACTCTAAAGTTTGCTCAGCCCAACGTTTCGGGCTGAGCCTTTTCTATCCATTGTGTTCGACGCCATTGCCAAGAACCGTGAGATTTTTATGACCATCGCAACAAATAGTGAAAAGCTTATGACTACTGACGCAAAAGCGATCAGCAAGCCAGGCCTACGCGAAAAACGCCGCGTAGACTGGAGAGAGCGCATCTTCCACGGCTTGTTCCTAACGAGTGCTGTAATCGGCATCATATCATTAGCAGTTATCGCATACTTCATCGTTCGAGAGAGTATCCCAGCATTCCAAGAAGCGGGCGTCTCGGGCATCGTTCTAGGCCAAAACTGGCTACCACCGGCACTGTACGGTGTTGCAACCATGATTGTTGCTTCTATCGTTTCGACAGCAGGCGCTGTTTTAGTCGGTGTTCCAGTTGGTGTCTTAACCGCTATCTTCATCGCTGAAATCGCACCAAAGCGTTTAGCTGACATCATCCGCCCAGCGGTTGAGCTGCTAGCCGGTATTCCTTCGGTGGTTTACGGTTTCTTTGGTCTGGTTATTATCGTTCCATTGATTCAGAACGTATTCGATGTACCAGCAGGTAACACTATCTTGGCCGGTATCATTGTTCTTGGTGTGATGATTCTACCAACGGTAATTACGGTATCTGAAACCTCTATCCGCGCGGTTCCTCGTACTTACAAAGAAGGTTCTTTGGCTCTGGGCGCATCGAAAATCTACACCATCTTTAAATTGCTCGTTCCAGCGGCTCGCTCAGGCATCATGACAGGTGTGATTCTGGGTATCGGTCGTGCGTTGGGTGAGACCATGGCGATCATCATGGTAATGGGTAACGCGCCGGCAATGCCAGAAGGCATCCTTGATTCGGCTCGTACGCTAACCGCAAACATCGCTATTGAAATGTCTTACGCAAGTGGTGTTCACGCGAACGCACTTTACGCTACAGGTGTGGTACTTCTGGTCTTCATCATGTCGTTGAACGCTGTACTACTGTACCTAAACCGAGAAAAAGCGAAGTAATCGCTTGTTAAAGGTGACTATTATGGATCGCGCAAAACTGAAAAAAGCACGCCAGTTCAAAGATAATGTCTTTAACGCATTTGTCTGGATCTCGGCAGCACTAACGGTAGGTTTCTTGTTCTGGATTATCTGGTACATCCTATCAAACGGTCTACAACACGTAGATTGGAACTTCATTACTGATAACTACACGCGCACAGGTGAAGAGCACGGCATCTTCCCAATGATTGTGGCGACAATTTATATGGTTATCGCTTCTATCGCAGTGGCGGCGCCACTCGGTATCATGACGGCAATCTACTTGACCGAATACGCGAAAGTGGGCAGTCGTTTAGTGAAAATCATCCGATTCTGTACTGAGTCGTTGGCGGGTATCCCGTCGATCATCTTCGGTCTGTTTGGTATGACTTTCTTCGTGGCGATTCTTGGCCTTGGTTTCTCGATTCTATCGGGTGCATTGACGCTAAGTATCCTAATCCTGCCAGTTATCATCCGTACGACGGAAGAAGCGTTGATGGCAGTACCACAAACGTACCGTGAAGGCTCTTACGGCCTGGGTGCATCTAAGATTTACACTATCTGGCGTTTGATTCTTCCGAGCGCAATGCCAGGTATCTTAACCTCGGTCATTCTAAGTATTGGTCGTGTCATTGGTGAGTCTGCTCCAGTATTCCTGACAGCAGGTATGGTTGCACGTATTCCTGATTCTCTATTGGATTCAGGTCGTACATTAACCGTTCACTTATACAAACTGACTACCGAACTGTTTACCATTGAAGAATGGAATCAGGCTTACGGTACCGCGACAGTTCTGATTGTTGTTGTTCTATTGATCAACATGTTCACAAAACTGATTGCACGACGTTTTAACACCGCAACTTACTAACAAAACGAATTAAGAACGCACGTTAAAAGACACGAATTCAAGATTTAAGAGATTAAGAAAATGAACAAGTTTGATATTGAAAACCTAGACCTATTCTACGGTGAAAACCAAGCACTGAAATCGATCAACCTGCCAATTCCTGTTCGCCAAGTGACGGCGCTTATCGGTCCTTCTGGTTGTGGTAAGTCAACACTACTACGTTGTTTGAACCGCATGAATGATCTTATTGAAGGCGTAAAGATCACGGGTAAGCTGTCAATGGATGGCGAAGACATTTACGGCAACATTGACGTTGCTGACCTTCGCATCAAAGTGGGCATGGTATTCCAAAAGCCAAACCCATTCCCAATGAGCATCTACGAGAATGTGGCTTACGGCCTGCGCGCTCAAGGCATCAAAGATAAGAAACACATTGATGAAGTGGTTGAAAGTTCACTTCGCGGCGCAGCACTGTGGGACGAAGTAAAAGATCGTCTTAAGTCACACGCATTTGGTCTTTCTGGTGGTCAGCAGCAGCGTCTTTGCATCGCACGTACCATTGCGATGGAACCAGATGTGATTCTGATGGATGAACCAACATCGGCACTTGACCCAATTGCAACACACAAAATCGAAGAACTGATGGAAGAGCTGAAGAAGAACTACACCATTGTTATCGTGACTCACTCAATGCAACAGGCGCGTCGTATTTCTGACCGCACTGCGTTCTTCCTAATGGGTGAACTGGTTGAGCACGATGACACACAGGTGATCTTTAGCGAACCAAAAGACGACCGTACTCAAGGCTATGTAAACGGTGACTTCGGTTAATCAACCTATTTATTGGCATATACACAAATAACTATAAGCGATGGTACTCTTGCCCCTCTTGATGAGGGGCTTTTTTTCATCGTTAGGCTGATTGTTTTCTCAACATTAATAATCTTCATCATGAATCATTTTTGCGCCGGTATTTTGCAGTATGTAATTCTGATGAAACATCTGTCTAAAAATGTTGAAAGGTTCGCGAATGTGAAATTAAGTCCATATTTTTTGCGAAAGACTTAACAGCTCAACTTGGATTCCATTGATTGCATATCACCAGCTAAGTAGTTTTTTATTGAAAATAAAAAAGTAGATTAGGTTGGCCAGGTGAGTTTAAAAAGTTTTACGAGGACGGTTTCTTCCACGAGAGACCACAGATTATTGGCGGAGGCCATATTCAAACATCTAGAGCAGCACTTTTCTCCAGGTGCCATCGCTATTTTTGATGACCCGTTAACGAACTCGTCTGGCTCGGTAAGGTTCTCACGAGGTGATTTGTTCCCTATTCAAGAATATCCGCAAGCCTTTTGGGAATGGGCAAACCAGTTTGATACCTCAGAGAGCATCATTCCCTTGGCTATCAATACATGTAACTGGAACCATGCCCAAGATTTGGGGGGCGAGAGCTACATTATGATGCTCGACAACACGCCAATTAAACGAACCTACCTACTGATCCAAAACGTTCAAGCTCGCTCCGCCCACAACATCTATGAAGAAAGTTACGATGCAATGCAACTGTCAGCGGCTCGCTGGCAATGTATTCGTGCAGAAAAGAACGCCTCCCTTGAAATGAAGCACCGCGACGTGCGTGAAGCTCAGTACGTGGATGAGCTAGGGCAACGTGAGCGTTTTATCGAGAACATGAAACTGGTGCAGCAAGTCGCGCTGGATATCTCTAATCCTGACTCCCTAAAAGATCTCTATTTAAAAGCGGTGGAAGCACTGCGCGAGCGATTGGGCTTTGATCGTTCAACCCTGATGTTGCTCGATATGAAAAAACGTAGCTTCAGCGGTACTTATGGCACCAACGAGTCGGGCAGCACGATTGACGAGTTCCACACTCAGTACGATTTACATCAATTAAGTGAAGAGTACATTGCGGCCCTTTCGAGCCCGGAACGTAACTTGGTTATCGTCGATGATGCACCCATTTATACCGCGGGCAAAGTCGTCGGGCAGGGGTGGAATGCGATGTTGATCTTGCGCGACGGTAATGAACCTTTTGGCTGGTTTGCCTTGGATAACTTTATTCACCGTAAGCCGATTACTGCTTACCAAAAACAGATGTTGGAATCCTTTGGCTCTTTATTCTCACAGATCTTCATCCGTAAACGCCAAGAACAAAATGTACGTATGCTTCATTCCAGTATGGTTGAGTTATCACGCTGTACCACGGTAAGTGATGTGTGCAAATCCGCCGTCACATTTGCGATTAAGAACTTAGGCATCGACCGAATGGCGGTGTTCTTGACCGATGAAAATTGCTCTTATATGCAAGGCACTTGGGGAACCGACATCCAAGGTAACGTGGTTGACGAATCTTACTTTTTTGGTGAAACCCAAGATTTCTCTTTGATTAACTTAGCCCGATCGATGCCAAACGAAGTTGCTTTTGAGGAATCGGTTCCTATCTATCATGACTGTAAAATTGCGGGCTTTGGCTGGGCGGCAATGACGGTGCTGACCTCGAACAGCAGTGGCCCCATTGCCTTTATCGCGGTTGATAACCTTTTGACTCGTGCTCCTCTCACTTCTCAACTGCGTGAAGTGATTCGAATGTTTGCCTCCAGCTTGGCTGAGGTTCTTCAACGTACACAAGCGCAAGAGGCCATCCGAGAATTGAATGAAAACCTAGAGCTCGAAGTTAAGAACCGAACCAAGGAACTGCAAGAAGCGAATCGACAACTGGAGATTTTATCCAAACTCGACCCATTAACGCGCTTAGGTAACCGCCGTATGCTGGAGCATGTGATGCAGAAGTACTGTTACCTCGAGCACGATGAGCTCATGTCTTTTGGCTTGATTCTTATCGACATTGATCACTTCGGCTTGTTTAACAACCATTACGGGCATTTAGAAGGCGATATTGCGTTGATGCGCATTGGTAATATCCTCGAGCACCATACTAAAGATGAAGACGAAGTCTTTTGTCGCATTGGTGGGGAAGAGTTTGTCTTGTTGATGATTGGATCGAGCCAAGAAGAAGTTCGATTACGTGCTGAGTGCATTCGTCGTTGTATTGAGGAAGAGGGTATCAAGCATTGTCATAATCCAGAAGGTGAATTGCTGACGGTGTCGGTTGGCTATTCTTGCTATCAGGCGCAAGGAAAAGACTTCAATTTTGACCACCTCTATCAGCTTTCGGATAAAGCCCTTTACCAAGCCAAAAATAGCGGTCGAAACTGCGTGTGCATGTTTGAGGCAACAGACCAAATCGTGGCTTAGGTAAGCAGGCACGAATAAGAGAGAAATAAAATGGCAGCTCGATGTGAGCTGCCATTTGTCGTCTTAGTATTTAAAGAATTTACTAGAGCTTTTCTAGCTGGTGGCTAGGTTTGCTTTTCTTCTCTTTAGCCAGTTGTTTGACCTTGGCGATCAGAGAGTTAGGTTTCCATTCCTGTTGCGTTGAACTAAAGCGAGAGTGGTTCATCACATTCAGTTCTTCTTTTACTGCTTTCACTGCTTCAGACTCATTGCTGAGGTGGTGAGTGTTTAAGTAGTCGTTAACTGCTCTTTCAATCTTGACGCTATCACCTTGTTTGATGATGTTTTCTAGATCTTGCAATGATGAGCCGTGAGTCGACGTCTCAACTTTTTCTGCCTTTGGCGACCCACGTTTTTTCCAAAGCCCAAACGCAATCGCTGATGAGACAAGCCACAGCAAACCAAATACGAATGTCAGCGTTTTCCAGATAGAATCCACACCACCTTGAACCACAGGGGCAGATGTTGTCGCTGGTTGTGCTGGTAACGCACTTTCTGGCAGCGTGATTAAGCCACTATCGCTTTTCTCGACATTAAGCTTCAGCGATGTGATATCAGCTTCTCTTGCTTGGTCACGGTTACTGTCCCACCAATTTAGGCTGTAACCCGGCAGGGTAAGATCGCCAGCTTCAGTCGGAATCAACACCTGTTTGACTGTCATGGTTACCGTTCCATCGCGTGAGGTTTCAAACTGCGGTTGCTCTGGATAAACACGCAAAGTAGTAGGGTAGACGATACCAATGCGAGGTAAATACTCTGCCTGAGTTCCGCGAGCTCGGATGCGGATCGTACGTGTGATCGATGTGCCCTGTTTTACAGTGTTAACTCTAGTCGCTGATAGTGGATTACCTTGCTCATCTTGCCAGCTTTGTGTCATTTCCAGTGCGGAAGCTGGTAGCCAGTTACCTTTAAAATCCTTCGGAATAGGCTTCACAGTAATCGGCATTTGCTCTGCTTTGGTATTGATTGGCATGACCTTGGTAGAACCAGTCAGGCTGTCGCCGTAGATGTAAGAACCAGTCAAACGAGGCCCCACCAGTGTGTAAGATCCCGGCTTTTCAGCTGTGATGTTGAAAGCTTGCTCCACAACCGTCACTTCAAGCCCATCAATGATGCGCTGGCCTTGCTTCATGTCACTGGCTGGCTCAATTTTCATTCCTTCAATGCTTGGTGGCACGATTTGCGGATTATCTAAGCGACGAGGATCGACTTTTATCGCCAATTGCATGCGAAGTGTCGCTGACTGCTGCGGATACAAAGTGTGGCTATCGACACTCATATCGAAGCTAAACAAATCTTCTAGGCTAGGTTCTGCTTGGTTTTTGGTTACTCGTAACTTAATTGGCTCGGTCTTCATACCGTCTGCAGAAAAGCTCGGAATGGTGACGACGCCTTCTTTCATCGGTGCAATCGAGATGCTCCATTCCGTTCGAACGGTTTTGTGGCCATTAATGTTATTGCTTGAACGACCGTAACGAGGCTGCCCTAAAAAAAAGTCTTGTTTCAATACATCGAAATCAATCGCGTCTGAGCCAAGCTCGGTATCTGCCATGATCCTTAAGTTGATCACTTCGTTCTTCGCCACCTGAGTTTTGTTTACACTGGCTTGAAGGCTTTGTGCGAAAACCGAAAAGCTGGTCAGTAGGCTGGCCATTAGAACAAAGACCAGTTTGGCGCCTTTTTTCATCATGGACTTACCACTCCTTATTTGATTGTTGTGGACGCTGTTTTTGTTGCGCTTGAAGTTGCATTTGAGCTCGAATCAAGAAGCTAGGGTCACGTGCGCTTTCTACCGCTTCGAGGCGGCGGAATTCAGGATCATCCTGAGGCGTTTTTTCGGGTTGAGCTTGCGCCTGTGTAGGTTCACCTTTTTGTTGTTCACCTTGCTTTTCTACTTCGTGTTCGGCCTTTTTCTGCTTAGCTTTTTGCTCGGATTTCTCATCTTCTTTTTTATTTTCAGTATCTTGCTGATTTTGTGACTGCTGTCCTTGCTCTTGTTTAGCATCATTCTGAGACTTTTGTTGCTGCTGTTGCTGCTGTTGCTGCTGTTGCTGCTGTTGCTG